>DASXWF010001553.1:0-2061 GCA_036503835.1 Polyangiaceae bacterium
TCGCGCAGCGCAGGGGGCGCGACGCCGGCCGCGACAGCCTCCTCGAGCGTCGTCTCGAGCTCGTGCAGCGGAACCTCGATGAGCTCTTCGAGCACCGTGGGCAAACCGGCCTGACCGAGCGAGTAGAAGAGCGGGGCGGGGAGCCCCGTCTCCGCCCCGAGCTTTCGCGCCTGCTGAAAGAGCCGCACGTGCTCCGGCTCGACGTCGAGCCAATCCGCGACCTCGCCGACGTCTTCCGCTCCGAGTCCGTCGAGCCCCTCGGCTCCCGTTCGAAGTTCGCCCGCTATGTGCGCCTCGAGCAGCTCGTACTCGGAGCGCGAGACGGCACCGCGCGGCGCGCGCAGATCGAGCTCGAGCTCCTGTGGGAACGACGGAATCGCGGTGGATTCGACGAGCACGCGGCCGTCGGGCCCGCGTAGCCGAAGCGCGAGCGTCACGTCGGCCGGCTCGGACGTGTCCGCCGGTGCCGTGAACCGAAGCTCATACTCGCCCTCCGCGCCGGGGTTCGCGCGGGCGGCGACGATTTCGGCGAGCCCGGCGCGCGAGAGCGTGCGGACCACCGCTTCGACCGTCGCGCCTTCGGGAAAGGCGCCGCGGATTCGCCCGCACACGCGGCAGCCCGGTGCCGCGTCGTCCGCGCGCTGCCGGTCGCCGGATTCCTCGCCGCTCGAGCCCTCGAAGTCGCCTTCGCTCGCCTGCGCGGCCGAACCGTTCGCGTCCAACGCCCCCATCCGTACGCTCCTAGACGAACCACTCCCAGGGATCCGGGCGCGACGCGTCCCAGCGCAGCGTTCGGCTCTCACCGGCGCGAAGACCCGCGCAACAAACGCTGCTCCCCGTCGCACCCTGCGCGCGAAAGATCGCCAGATCGCCGAACGGGTTGATGCGAAAACCCCGAGCCGGCTGGGTCGTGGCGCCGGCCGGCGGAGCGGGCGGCGTACCGCTCAGCGCCGGCGGGTCCGGAATCACGCGCCGCGCCGCCGGCGTCCAGGTGCCGCCCGAGAGGCGGAGCGAATAGATCGCGAGCTGCCCGGCGTCGGTGAGCGCCGCGACCTCGACCTCGCTGTCACTCGGCGCGTGGGCCGCAAGTCGAGTGTGAGGGCCGATCAGGTCGCCTGCCGCGCCGAGCGGAACGAGGCTGCTCCAGTCCTGGCCGCCGCTCGAGCGCGAAATCCACGAAATGAAATGCAGGCGCAGATCGGCGCCGACCGCGAACACGCAGAGATGATTCTTGCGCGGCGCGGTCGCGGCGATGGCGCCGCCCGGCAGTAGGGTGGGCGTCGCGGTGCGGTGGATGGCGTACGTGCGGAACCCAGGGAAGGGGTTGCTCGAATCGCTGGTCCAGCAAGCTATCGACAGCAATGCGCGTTCGTCGATGAAGTAGAGCTCCATCGTCTTGTCGCCGCGCGTGGTTGCGGCAAGGGCGCTGAACGGATGCAAGCGCGCGTCGGGGCTCACGATCTGTGCGTCGCTCCAGGCCGGCGTGGTGCCGAGCCGCTTCACGTACAGTCGATGATCGGCGCCGACGAAGAAGAGCTGAGTATCCGTGCTGGTGCGCGACCAGCACTGGAGCGCGCGGCTCCGGCGGAGCGTGGGGACGCGGCCCGTGATGGGCGCGACGGCGCCCCACGTTCCGGCGGAGTTTCGCGTCGCGACGCCGAGCGTTCCGTTCGCGAGTACGGTGGCGAGCACGATTTCGGCGCCGCGTTTGGAGAGCCGGATCGGTGCGTCGGGTTCGATCGCGGCGCCCGCCGCGGCGGCGATGGTCTGCACGGGCGACAGGCCCTGCGTCGTCACGCGCGAGCGTGGCGGGGTCGGCGTCGCGCCCGACGTCCGCGGAGCGAAGAATCCGGCCACGATCACGGGGCCGGAGCGCAGCCGCTTCACGGCGATGCGCGGCTCGGCCTCGGGAAACGCAGGATTCCGAACGAAGCTCAGGTTGTAGTCCCACCCCGCCTCGGTGCGCCACGTCGAGAGTCGCCGCCCCACCGCCCAGCTGCGCGCGGGCATCTGCCCCGTGTAGTACCAGAACTGTCTGCCGAGCGACCAGCTCACGAATTC
>DASXWF010001554.1:0-2194 GCA_036503835.1 Polyangiaceae bacterium
ACGCCGGACAGCGGCGGCAGCGTCGAGGCGACGGGTGGGGGCGGCACGCCGGGCAGCGGCGGCGGCGGCGCCGCTGCCGCCGGCATCGCGGGCGTTGCCGGCAGCGGGGGCAGCGGAGGTGTCGGGGCGACGGGCGGTTCCGGCGCTACTGCCGGCGCCGGCGGTGACATTGCCACCGGCGGCAGCGCCTACGACGTCGCGATCGACCCCTACGGCACGAACCCGTTGGTCGCGGTCGTGAACCTGCGGGGCATCGATGCGTCGGATGTGGAGCGCATCGAGGTCGTGGTGACCGGGCAGGACGGTGCGCCGGATTTTGCGAAGGCCTACGCTCCGGCGGACGCGGAGCTCGTGGAAAACCTCGACACCTCCGATCTCGACTTTCCCGAGTCGGGCTACCACGTGCCCGTGTACGGCCTCTACGCGGATCGCGAGAACGACGTGCGGATCCACGTCGATCGAAGCGGCGCCGGCCCCGTCGAGCTCATGCTCCCGATCGTGACTTCACTCGCGAGACCCGGCGAAGACGCCTGGGTACCCGGAATTACCGTCAACGCCGCGGCGCCCGAGCAGATGGAACCCGGCTGGACCGTCGCCGAGATCAGCATCGAAGCCAACCCCAATCCTCCCATCGTGTTCGTCGAGTGGACCCGCTACCTCGCTTACGACGAGCGCGGAGCCATCCGCTGGGCACTCAGGTTCGATGACCTGCCGAAGGGCGAGACATTCACTCTGAGGCGTTCCATCAGCGGTAATTTCCTGACCGGCTCCCTCGACACGCTCATCGAGGTCACGAAGCTCGGTCGTGTCACGCGCACCTCGAGGCTGTCCGAGCATACGCTCCACCACGAGCTCTTGGAGATCGGCGGCGACGACAACGGCCAGGGGGTATCGGGTGCTACGACCAGCGAGTACGCCGGAAACCTTCTGGTTCTGGCGTCGAAGAACGGCGCCTCCACCATCCAGGACCACATCCTCGAGGTCGACCCCGCGTCCGGCGCCGTCAAGAATGACTGGGATCTCGCTCAGGTCCTCGACCCCACGCGAACCACGTTCATCGATCCGGAGGAGTGGGCGCCCGGTGCGGGGGACTGGCTACACGAAAACGGGCTCGCCTACTCCGCCGCCGACGAATCGATCATCGTGTCGGGCCGTCATCAGGGTGTGGCAAAGATCCGTCGCGACGGAAGCCTGGTCTGGCTGCTCGCGCCGCGCAGGGGTTGGAACGAGCCGCAGCTCGGAAAGCTGCTCACCGCGGTGGACACCTCGGGGACGGCGTACGAGGATTCCGTGCAGATGGGCGACGCCGCCGCCGGAGATGCGGCGGCACCCGAGTTCGACTGGCCGTTCGGGCAGCACTCGCCGGTGCTGCTCTCCAGCGGCGACCTGCTCGTCTTCGACAACGGTACCAGCCGTCATTTCGGGCCGCCCTACGCGAGCTATTCGCGCGCGGTGATCTATCGCATCGACGAGGCGGCGTTGACCGTTCGCCAGCTGGGGCAGTTCATCCTCACGCGGCGGGAGTCGTCCTATTTCGTCTCCAACACCGCCCAGCTGCCCGCGACCGGCAACATCTTCGTTCAGCCGGGTGGTAGCGCCCAAAGCCCGGCTGTCTTCAAGGAGCTCGCGACTCGCGTCGCTGACGACGGGACCGTCTCCTTCGACGGCGTCGTCTTCGACGCGGCGCTGGACTTGAGCTGGGCCGACTCGAGCCGCTGGTTCGTCTACTCGTTCCGTGGCCACCGCTGGACGTTCTGAGCCGGCAAGCGGTGGAGGAGCCCGCCGCGGTGCGTTTTCAGGCGCGCTGCGCGGACAGGCCCCAGCGCTTCATCAGGCGATAGAGCGCGAACCTGCTCGGGAGGCCGAGCGCGCGCGCCGCCTGGGTGACGTTGCCGGAACAGGCGGCGAGCGCCCGCTCGACCTCCTTCGCGTCGATCTCGGACACGAGTGTCAGCGGCTTCAGCTCTTTGGCGAGCGCGGGAGTCGTGCCGAGGCGGTCGCCGCTGCTGCCCTCGAGAGCGAGCAGCACGAGGCGCCTGAGCTCGCGCACGTGCAGCGTGTAATCCTGACGCAAGAAGTCCTCGAGCAGGTTCAGATGAAGACACGCCTGTTCGGTTCGAGTGCCGTCGGCGCAGGTCGCTCGCTCCAGGAAGCGCTCGTAGGCCGGAACCTCGCGCGCCGCGCTGCGCACCAT
>DASXWF010001555.1:0-2637 GCA_036503835.1 Polyangiaceae bacterium
CCGCTTCGCTCACGGAGTGATGCGGGGCGCGAAAGGGGCGCTCCGTCAGGATGCCCTGCTCCAAGGGAAGCAGGCCTGCCACGCTGTGAATGGAGGTGCACTCGACGGCTTCGTCGAACTCGAGTGGCGGCAAGATGCCTGGGAGAAGGCGCGCGAGCAGGGTCTTGCCGCTGCCCGGCGGGCCGATGAAGAGCAGGTTGTGCGCGCCGGCCGCGGCGATTTCGAGCGCGCGGCGAGCGCTCGCCTGGCCGCGGACGTCGCGCAGGTCGCCGCCGGTGCGCGTGAAGCTGGCGCTGAATGCCGTAGGTAGGGCCACCGGCAGCGCCGGTCCGCCGGTCAGCGACTCGACTACGTCCTCGAGCGTTCGGGCGAGTCGAACCTCGATGCCGCGGACAATCCCGGCTTCCCGAGCGTTCGCGACGGGGACTACGGCGCTCGTGAGCCCGCGCTGGCGTGCGCCCTCGAGCTGCGGGAGGAGGCCGCGGACGGGACGCAAGGAGCCGTCGAGGCCGAGCTCCCCGAGCAGCAGCGTGCCCGCGATCGCCGCGGGGGTGACGCGCTCGAGCGCGACCAGGATGCCGAGCGCGATCGCGAGATCGAGCGTCGCTCCGGCTTTGCGCAGGTCGGCCGGGGCGAGGTTGACGGTGATGGCGTACTCGTTGAGGAGGATGTCGAAGCGGGTGAGGGCGCTGGCGACGCGGACCCGCGCCTCGCGCACGGCGGCTTCGGCCAAGCCCACCAGCTGAAAGAACGAGGGACCTCGCGACGAGCAAACCTCGACTTGAATCGGCTCCGCCTCGAGGCCGATGACGACGCTGGCGGTGATGGATGCCGTACCGAGCGGCGACCCTTGAACGATACTGACGGCGCGCAACGCTTCCATGGCGCCGGCGGATTGCAGCGCGCGTGCCGGCGGCGGATTTCGGGAGATTCCCGGCTCCGGGCCCGTCTTCGGCCACGGTGCGCCGGTGGCCGCCACCCTCGCAGGTTCACCGAGCGTCGCGGTTCATGCGTCGGCCGCGCGTGCCGTCAAGAGGCGCTTCAACTTGCGGCGCGCGCGGTGGATGCGAGTCCCCACGGTGGCCGGGGGCACGCCGAGGCGCGCGGAAATGGCGGCCAGCGATAGCCCCTGATCGATCTGGAGCTCGTAGGGCTCGCGCAGGAGCGGGTCCAGCTGCCGCAGGCAGTCGCGCACCTCGGAGAAGTCGATCGATCGCCACTCCGGCAATGCCGGTCGCTCGAGCTCGGGCAAGACGGTGAGCGCGTCGTCGGTCAGCGCGACACGCTTGCGGCGGGCCTCGGTGCGGCAGCGGTCGCGATGCAGATTGTGCATCACGACGAACAGCCAGCAGCGGAGCTTGATCGGCTCGAGCAGCTTGGGTGGTCGGGACAGCGCGCGCTCGAACGTGTCCTGGACGAGGTCCCACGCGTCGCAGCGTCCGCGCGTGAGGCGAGTGGCGTGATTCAAGAGCGCCCCCGCGTGATTTTTGGCCACCGCTTCGAAATCGAACCCGGTGGAGCGAACTTCTGCACCGGCCTGCATATGACCTTGGTATCGAAGCCGCCGCTCGAGGTCGATTGCAGGCCATTTCAGGATATTTCACGAGATTTCGCGCGCGCCGGCCGGGCCTCGACGGATGCCCGACCAGGGGGGGCGCGGAAGGGCGTGTTTCGCCGAGCGCGCGGCCTTCGACGACGGCGCCGTCGGCCGTCGCGGCGATGACCGGACCCGGCTCGGCGGAAGACGCTGACGCAGGGGACGCCGGACTCTCAATCCTCCCAGACCTTCACCCAGCCCGACTCGCCCGAGTCCGAAAACCAGAGCGAGCCCCAGAGCGCCCGCCCAGGCCGCGCCGAGCACGTCGACCGCGACGGACGCGAGATCCACGCTCTCCGCCAGCTGCGTGGTCTGAACTCTGCCGCGTTCGAGCCTGACGATGGTGCCCTGCGCGCCGACCGCGATCGCGATTTCGCGTTCCCGCCGGCACGCGGCGCCGACGAGCGCGCGGGTCGCAACGGGCGCTGGATGATCTTGAGCACGGCGGGCGACGTGCCCTCGGGGCCGAAGCGCGACGCGAAGGAGGCGACGGCCGTCGCGCCCTCGCCGAGCCGGCGTTCGACGCGGAACACGACGTTGGGACGAAGCTCGGAAGGCACGGTGCTGCCGGCAGAGGGATCGCCCGAGCGCGCGGCCTGCATCGCGCGATCATGGTTCCCCCGCCGCGATTTTGCGACCCCCGCGTCCCGCGAAGGCCCGGCAGGGCCCCGAGAAGCGCCACGAAGCGAGCCATTCCGGGCTCCCGCGCGCGCCTCATGATGGACTGTTCAAGCGCGGTGATTTCCGCTCTACTACGCCGCCTTTGTCGGCAGGAGTCGCGTTCGCGCGAAGGAGAGCTAGGAAAAAACGGATGCGCTTCGGAATCTTCGTCATGCTGCTCTCGTGCGGGCTCGGCCTCCTGGGCTGTCGGGCCGACTGCGAGTCGAACTGCGAAGAGCACAAAGCCTGCACGAGCGTGTCGGAAGAGGTGCGGGCGCGCGACTGCCAGGATTATTGCGAGCAGCTAGAGAAGCACAACACGGAGACCGGTTGCGCGGACCAGTACGATGCGCTGCTGGCGTGCGAGAACTCGCAGGAGG
>DASXWF010001556.1:0-5898 GCA_036503835.1 Polyangiaceae bacterium
GGGCTGAGCGGCCGTCGGCGGAGGGTGCGGCGGGCCTGCCGGGGACAGGTGGGGAACCCAACCACACCAGGCGAGCGGTCGCTGATTTGAGCTCTCGCGGGCGGCTCGGGGCTCATATCAGCGAGGCCCGTGGAAGAGCGCACGATCTGCCGGTATTTTCCGTGGTCATTGGCGCTGGCGTTGACCCTGGGCTGCACCGGGGAAGTCGCGCTCGTCTCCGACGACCCAGGGTCGGGCGGTCCAGGCCCTTCGGGGGGCACGGTCGGGCAGGGGGGTACGAACGGGACCGGCAGCGGCGGCAAAGGATCGAGCGCAGGGAGCTCCGGCAAGGGTTCGAGCAGCGCCGGCACGGGTAGCGGTGGCACCTCGAGCGCGGGCTCCGGGTCCGGCGCGTCGGGCGGGACGGGGGAGCCCGTCGTCTGCGACGACGGTGGTCTGCACGTCGGCAGCGATCCCGTGCGTCGGCTCTCGAGCACGGAGTACCTGAATACGCTCGCCGACCTGTTTCCGGGTGCGAGCCCCGAGCTGCCGGAGCTGCCGACGGAGGCGCCGGTCGATTCGTTCGACAACGATGCGCGGGCGCTCGGTCCTTCCGACATCTACGCTTCGCGCTGGGAGGAAATCGCCTTCCGGTACACGAACGAGCTCACCGCGAGCGCCTCGGCGCTCGAGGCCTTCTTGCCGTGCGCCTCCGACGCCTCCGGCGCCGAATCGGAGCGGAGTTGCGGGGCGGAGCTGATCGCGGCCTTCGGCGAGAAGACTCATCGCCGTCCGCTCACGAGCGAGGAGCGCGCGCGCTATCAGGAGCTCTTCGACACCCAGCTCGCGGAGATCGATTTTGCCGCCGCGGTGCAGTTGACCGCGATGGCCATGCTGCAGTCGCCCTGGTTCTTGTACCGGGTGGAGCCGGATCGCGCGCCGGCCGCGGAGGGCGGCGTCGCTCTCGATTCCTGGGAGCTGGCGTCGCGGCTTTCGTACTTCCTCTGGCAGCGCATGCCCGATCAGGCGCTGCTGGACGCTGCCCGAAACGATCGCCTGACCGACCCAACGGAGCTCGAGGCGGAGGCGCGCCGCATGCTCGCCGACGAACGCGCGCGCACCGCGGTGTCGGACTTCCACCGGCAGTGGCTGTACTTCGACCGCATTCTCAAGGAAGAGCACGCGACGCGCGTCGACGATCTGTTCCCCGATTGGACCGCCGACACGCAGTCCGCCGCCTACGAAGAGCTCTTGCGTTTCACGGAGCACACGGTGTTCGAGGGCACGGGCACGCTCTCCGACCTGTTCCTCTCGCGCGAAACGGAGCTCGACGCGAACCTGGCCGCCATCTACGGCGTCGACGTGTCGGGCTCCGGCTTCAGCGCCGTCACGCTGCCCGCCGAAGAGCGGGCGGGCTTGCTCACGCGGGTCGGGTTCCTGGCGGCACACGCCCACAGCGCGAACGGCTCGCCGCCGCTGCGCGGCTCGTACGTGATGCAGCGGCTGTTCTGCCTGAAGGTCGATCCGCCGCCGCCGGACGCCGACACCACTCCCCCCGACCCGACGGGCACCTCTCTCACCAATCGCGAACAGTTCGAGGAGCGGACCTCCCCGCCGGCCTGCGGCGGCTGCCACGCGCAGCTCAACTCGTTCGGTTTCGGCCTCGAGCACTACGACGCGATCGGCGCCTACCGGGACACCGACAACGGCCAGCCGGTGAACGCCGCGGTCACGCTCATCGAAACGGACGTGGACGGCGAGGTCAACGGCGGCATCGAGCTCAGCCAGGCACTCGCGAGCAGCACTCAGGTCGCCGAGTGCGCGGTCTCGCGCTGGTTCCGCTACGCGCGCGGTCGCGGGCTCGAAGCCGAGGATCAGTGCACGCTCACGCGGCTCAACGAGCGCTTCGCGGCGAGCGGCGGCAACATCGTCGACCTGATGGTGGGCATCGTGACCAGCCCGGAATTCCGGCACCGCGCGCCGGAGGTGAATTGACCATGCGCCTGAAAAGCGGCCTCAAGTCTCCGTCCCCCCGGATCGTGAACCGCCGGCGCTTCCTGACGGCGCTCGGCCTCGGGGCGCTCGCCGCCGGCGCCTCCGGCGCACCGCGCTCGGCGCGCGCGCAGAGCACCGCCAAGAACCGTATCCTGCTCTGGCTCACCGACCACGGCACCGTGCCCGAGTCTTGGTCCATGGATCTCGGCTTCTCCGGCAGCGGCACGCAGGTCAAGGCAATCACGCCCTCCTCCGACTTCAGCCCGATCCTGAGCCCGCTCGCTCCGCACGCGGCCAAGCTCAACATCCTCGAGGGCATCGGCCGCGCGCCGGAAATCGACTACGAGCGCCGCGGCGGCGAGGGTGATCGCCACACGTTCGGCCAGACCATGGTGCTCACCTGCGTCGATTCCGTCACGCAGAGCGACATCATGGGCGGCGGACCTTCGATCGATCAGGTGATCGGAGAGCACGCCGCGGTTCCGGGGCGCTGGGGGGCGCGCGCCTACGGTCGCAATCACTTCAAGGGGTACTCGTTCCAGGATCGAGGCCGACCCACGCCGCTCGTCAGCAGTCCGGGTACGGCCTTCGACGATCTCATGGGTCTGTACGTGCCGGGCGAGGATCCCGGCGAGATGCAGCCCGAGACGCCGACGCGCGAGCAGCTGATCCGGAGGGCGCGGGCGAGCGTGCTCGATTTCGCCGCCGGCGAGTACGACCTCGTTTCGGCTCGCCTGAGCGGCGAGGACCGGTTGAAGCTCGAGGAGCACCGCCAGCTCGTGCGCGACCTCGAGCTCACCTTCCAGGGCCAGGGCGGCGGCGGAAACCCGATGCCGACGGCCGCCTGCGATCCCGAAACGTACGACGACAGCGGGGCTGACATCGATCTCTTCGGGCGGATCGCCGCGCTCGCGTTCTCGTGCGACATGACGCGCGTCGTGCTCATGATCAACCGCCTGCCGAGCGGCGACTTCGACATGCCTTCGGGCAAGGACTTCCACCAGGACATCGCGCACGGCGCGAACAGTGACCCCGAGGCGGCTCGGGTCATGACCGACTTCAACACGGCCTATGCGCGCCACTTCGCCGAGCTCGTCGGCCACCTGGACGGCATCAGCGACGGCGACGGCAAGACGCTGCTCGACAACACCATCACGACCTGGCTCACCGAGCTCGCGACCGGCCCGCACGATCTGAACGACGTGCCCTACGTCATCGCGGGCAGCGGCGCCGGCTACCTGAAGACCGGACAGTACGTGCGCTTCGGGCGTGAAAATCGCGTCGAGGGCGGGTGGGACCAATATTCGATCGGCCCCTCGAACGGCAACCTGTACGTGACCCTCATGCAGTCCATGGGCATGACGGACGAGACCTTCGGCGTCTCGGAAGTCCAGGGCATGTCGATCCGCGGGGTGCTTCCGGAAATCCTCGCCTGAGGCGCGCGTGAGCTCCGGTCACGGCGCCCGGACCTCGGCGACGCTCGTGCTGCTGCTCGGCCTTTCGGGTTGCGGAGCAGACGGGGCGGCGCCCGCTCCGCCCGCCGTTTGCAGGGCTCCGGACGGCGGGACCTGTCGCACGCGCGAGGTGCTCGACGCGAACGGCTGCTGCGTTTGCCCTGCGGAGGACGCGCTCTGCAAGACCGGCGGCTTCTCGCACTTCACGATCTCGAACGTCGCGGGCAGCGGCCTGCCGAACGAGGTCGGCTACGAAGCGGGCGACGGCGTCGTGACGGATCGGGTGACCGGCCTCGTCTGGGAAGCGGTCGCGAGCCCGGAGCGCATGGGCTGGGAGGAGGCCAAGGCGCGCTGCGCGGCGCTCGAGCTCGGCGGGCGCGACGATTTCCGCCTCCCCGGACGCATCGAGCTCGTCACGATCCTCGACTTCGCCGAGGTCCCCGTGGCGGCGAGCGTCTTTCGAGACGTGGTGGCGGACTACCACTTCAGCTCGAGCCCGGCGTCGTTCGTCGAGGGCTCGGCGTACAGCGTCTACTTCGGCGCCGGCGAGACGACGATCGCGAGCGCGAGTCCAGGGCGCGCCGTCGCGCGCTGCGTGGCGGGTTCGGTCCCCGCGCCGCCTGCGCCGCAGTTCGAAATCAGCGCGGAAGGCGTGCTCGATCGCGTGACGGAGCTGCTCTGGGAGCCGAGATTCGCCGCGCCCGAGAGCTTCGGCGCCGCCCGTGCCCGCTGCGAAGCGCTCGGCATGCGGCTGCCTTCGATCCGCGAGCTCCAGTCGATCGTCGACGAAAATCAGCACGATCCGGCGCTCGATCCGGCGATCTTTCCCGAAGACGGCTCGGAGCGAGCGTGGTCCGCCACGTTGCGCGGCGAGGACCGCTGGCACGTCGACTTCAGGGACGGCAAGACGTACGCGGACGTCTTCGAGGACGAAGAGCTCGCGAGTCGTTGCGTTCGCTAGAGCTAGAGCAGTGCTCGGAGCGGCTGTTGTTCGCTGGAGCTCAGAGGAGCACGCCCGCGACGCAGGCGACCAGGTTCGTCGTCAGGAGGCCGCCGAACATGGCGCGCAGGGCCAGGCGCGAGAAATCGGCGCGGCGCTCGGGGGCGAGGCCGGAGTAGCCGCCGATCTGAACGCCGATGCTGCCGAAGTTCGCGAAGCCACACAGGGCGTAGCTCGCGATCAGGCGGCCGCGCTCGCTGAGCCAGTCGGGATCGCGCGCGAGCCTTTCGCTCATCTGGCCGTAGGCGACGAACTCGTTCAGGACGGTCTTCTGGCCGAGCAGGCTCGCGAGCTTGCTCACGTCGCCCGCCGGGACGCCCATCACCCAGGCGAGCGGCCAGAACAGCCAGCCGAGCACGCGCTCGAGGCTCAGGTCGATGCCGAGGAGGTGTTCGCCGGCCGCCCCGAGCGCGGCGTTGGCGAGCGCGGTGAAGGCGAGGAAGACGAGCAGCATGGCGCCGACATTGACCGCGAGTCGTACGCCGTCGGTCGTGCCGGTCGCGAGGGCGTCGAGCAGGTTCGTGCTCCGCGCGGGCAGCTCGATGCGCGACTCGCCCGTGGTTTCGAACGGCTCCGTCTCGGGTAGCATGAGCTTCGCGATCAGGAGCGACGCGGGCGCGCTCATCACGCTGCAGGCGATCAGGTGGCCGGCGATGCCCGGGACGCTCGCGGACAGCATCATGACGTAAGCGGCCAGCACGCCGCCGGCCGTGGTCGCGAAGCCGGCCACCATGCAGGCGTGGAGCTCGGAGAGCGTCATGCGCGCGAGGTAGGGCCGGACGACGAGCGGCGCTTCGGTCTGGCCGACGAAGACATCCGCGGCCGTGGAGAAGCTCTCCGCGCCGCTCACCCGCAGCGTGCCCGAGAGCAACCGCCCGAAGCGGTGGATCAAGAATGGCATCACCCGCAGGTGATAGAGCACCGCCATCAGCGCCGAAAAAAATAGGATCGTCGGGAGCACCTGGAAGGCGAAAACGAAGCCGAACCCTTGCGCGTCCACGAGCTTGCCGAAAACGAAGCGCGCGCCCTCGGCGCTGAAACCGAGCAGGCGTTCCACGCCCCGGTTCGCGAGCGAGAAGAGTCCGCGCACGGGCGTGCGCAGCACGAGCAGCGCGGCCACGAGCAGCAGCAAGAGGCCGCCGCCCAGCGTGCGCAGGTTCACGTGCCGCCGGCGTTCGCGCGGACAGGCGGCGAACGCGAGCCCCAGCATCACGACGACGCCGAGCGCGCTGACGATTCGTTCCGGCATGGGCCCAGAGCCTTCGACGCGGTCGAAACTACACGCCGGGGATCTCGGGTGTGACGCGGCGTAGCAGGTCGTCCGTCGAGATCAGCCACGGAGGCTCCGGAACGGCCTCGAGCTCGTAGAAGCCGCCGCAGAACACGCGGTGCGGGCAGGGGCCGCAGACCGGCTTGTGGACGCGGCGCTCGGCGAGGTAGCTCGCGAGGTTCACGGTTTCGTTGTTGACG
>DASXWF010001557.1:0-3006 GCA_036503835.1 Polyangiaceae bacterium
GTCCACGATGTAGGCGCGTTCGGTCGATTCCCGATACTCGCGCAGGGTCTGGCGCTCGCCCGGGGCGCGCGCCGACGACGACACGGAAGAAGGCTCGGCCTCCTCGTCGTCGAACGGACTCGTGTGCGGATCCTCGGGGAGATCGGCGACCGTGATCACGTCGCCCGCGAGGATCGCCGCGCGCTCGACCACGTTCTTGAGCTCGCGCACGTTGCCCGGGAACGGCCGGCGCACGAGCGAGTCGTAGAACGAGGGTTCGATGCGCTTCTGCTTGAGGCCGTTTTCCTTGCAGAACGCCGTGATGAAGGCCTCGGCGATGAGCGGGATGTCTTCGCGGCGGTCGCGCAGGGCAGGGCAGCGGATCGGAAACACGTCGAGCCGGAAGTAGAGGTCCTCGCGGAAATTCCCGGTCGCGACCTCGCGTGCCAGATCCTTGTTGGTGGCGGCGAGCACGCGCACGTCCACGTGCACGATCTGCTCCGAGCCGAGCCGCACGATTTCGCCGTTTTGCAGCGCGCGCAGCACCTTGGCCTGCGCCACCGGGGCCATGTCGCCGATCTCGTCGAGCAGGAGCGTCCCGCCGTGCGCCTGCTCGAAGAAGCCGCGCTTTCTGCCCTGCGCTCCGGTGAACGCGCCGCGTTCGTGGCCGAAGAGCTCGCTCTCGATGAGCTCGCGCGGGATGGCGGCGCAGTTCACGCGCACGAACGGCTCCTGCCGCCGCGGGCTCAGCCGGTGGATGGCGCGGCTCACGAGCTCCTTGCCGGTGCCGCTCTCGCCCGTGATGAGCACGCTCGCCCGCGTCGGCGCGACCTTGTCGATCTGCTGGTAGAGCCGCTGCATGGCGGGGCTCGTGCCGATCATCTCGTAGCGGGCTTCGAGCTCGGCGCGGAGCTCGGTGACCGCCCGGTGCAGGCGTGCGGTGCGGATCGAGTTGTTGACGCTGACGAGCACGCGCTCGCGGCTGAGCGGCTTCTCGAAGAAGTCGCTGGCGCCGAGCTTGATCGCGTCCACCGCGTCCTTCACGGTCGCGTGCCCGCTGATCACGATCACGGGCAGCTCGCGCGTGCCTTCCTCGGCCCGAAACTTCTCGAGCAGTTGCAGCCCGCTCATCCCCGGCAGCTTGAGGTCGAGGATCGCCATCCCGATCGGGCTGTCGGCGTGCGCGACGATGTCGAGCGCCTGTTCGGCCGATTCGGACTCGACGACCCGGTAACCCTCGCCCTCGAGCACCATGCCGAGCGTCCGGCGAATGTTCTTCTCGTCGTCCACCACGAGGATCGTGGTGACGGCGGCCGACAGCGGTGTTCCAGGCTCGGCCGTGCTCATGCGAGGCTCCTCAGTTCGGGCGCGCGGCGGGCTTCGCGGGCTGAGCTCCCTTGCCCAGAACGGTCAGGAAGTGACGCGCGGCGTCCACGAACGGGCTCGCCGGATACTGGGCGATCACGCGCTCGAAGCTCGCCTGCGCCTTCTGCGTCTCCTTCTGCTTCATGTAGATCTCGCCGAGCAAGACCAGCGCCTCGGGCTCGAGCCCGGAGTGATCGAAGGCCTTCAGGGCATGCTCGCAGCGCAGCACCGCCGCGTCGAAGTTGTCGCGGCCGAGGTAGAAGCGCGCGACGTAGAGCTCGTGACGGGCGAGCAGGCCGACCACCACCGCGCGCATGTAACGGAGCTCGTCGGAGTAGGGGCTTCGCGGATAGTCGCCGAGAAACTGGGTGATCGTGACGAGCGCGTCGTTCACCGCGGCGAGGTCGCGCTCCTCGAGCGGCGGCATCAGCGCCGATTGGCTCACCGAGTCGTACTGCGCCTTGGCGACGCGAAAGCGCGCGTAGGGCACCTCGGGATCGTTCGGATAGTCGTGGATGAAGGCCTTGTACCCGGTCACGGCCTCCGGAAACTTCTCCTGCTGCAGGTCGGCGTCGGCGAGCCGCAGCTCCGCGAGCCGGGCGTAGCGGCTGTAGCCGTACTTCTTGCGCACGTCGTTCAGGAGCTCGGCGGCGGTCTCCCAGTTCTCGCCTTCGAGCGCCCGCACGCCGGCCTCGTAATCGCGCTTGGCGTTCTCGGCGTACTCGAGCGCGGTCTGAGGCGGGCGCGTGTCGTCGGCGCAGGCGGCGCCGAACAGCGCGACCGCCGTGCACACGAGCGCCAGAGTCCGGGTGCGGCCACGTTCGGTTCGGCTCATGCTGCGGACGGAGCGGTAGCCTTGCGGCCCGGCTGGGGCAAGGGGAGAGGGCGAATCACGGGCAGGTGTCGTTCGCGAGGCCCGGCGTCCCGCGGTCCTCCGAACCGAGCGTGGTGCTGGCGGCGCACCAGTTCGCGGCGGCGTCGTTGGTGATTGCGGTTCCGCCCGGCGAGAGGCTCATGCTGATCCCGTTCCCGAACGAGAAGGTCTGGAGGTACGCGACCTTGTCGATCAACGTTCCCGCATAGGCGATCACGACTTCGTCGCCGTTGGTCCCGTTCGCGAGGGTGAAATCGGCTTCAGGGTAGACGTAATCGACCGCGATCCCGCCGTTCGTCCCGATCGTGCCGTTCAGACCGAACACGGCGTAGTCGCCGGCGTTGATCAAGAGGCTGGCACCCACGGTGAACCCGTCCTCGGCGAGGTCCGAGACGGTGACGCCTTCGAGATCGACGGCGCCCGGTCCCGGGTTGTAAACCTCGAACCATTCGCCGAGGTTGTCGAGCACCGCGCGGGGATTGGGCATGATCTCGGTGATCACGACGTCCCCCGTCGCGAGGGCGGCGCCGTAGCGCAGGCAGGCGCCGTTCGCCGCGCCGGGTGTACCGAAGTCGCCTGCGCCGAAGCGCGTTCCGGCGGCGCACCAGGCACCGGCCACGTCGTTCTGGCCCGCGTCCGGCGTACCGACGAGGGTCAGGCTCGCGCCTGCGAAGTCGGGGTAGCCGGCGTTGCTGCTGTAGCTGACCTCGTCGATCACGACGTTCGCCACGGTGAGCCTGACCACGTCGCTCGTGTTGCTGAGCTGGAGGTCGTCGCCGTACGTGAAG
>DASXWF010001558.1:0-5742 GCA_036503835.1 Polyangiaceae bacterium
GCGTGGGTCACGCCGGAGCTCGTGACGCGCGTGCGCGAAGCGATGCGCAAGCTCGAGGGTCACTGGCGAGCCACCGCTTACGGTGACGTGATGGAGTTGCCCTGGCCCAAACCGGCCGCCTCAGGTTAGGGCTCGAAGCTCGATCTGCTTGCCGCGCGCGCCGGTTGCATGACGCGCTTCGTGCGCGAGCAGCCAGCGCTTGCGATCGAGCCCGCCGGCGTACCCCGTCAAGCCGCCGTTCTTGCCGATGACGCGGTGACACGGCACCACGATGCCGATGGGATTCACGTGATTCGCGCCGCCGACGGCGCGCACGGCTCGCGGGCTGCCGATGCGGGCGGCGAGCTCGCCGTAGCTCGTGGTTTCACCGGCCGGGATCGCCCGCAGGGCCTGCCAGACCAGGCGCTGAAACGGCGTGCCGGCGCCGTCGACGCGCAGAGCGTCGATGGCCCCCACCCGGCCGGCGAAGTAAGCGCGGAGTACCGAGCTCACGCCGAACGGATCGCGCTCGACGACGGCCTCCACGCCGGCGGGTAGCTCTTTCTCCTCGAGCCAGCCGAGCTGTCGTAGCTCGCCGTGCGGCGTGACCACGACGCGCAGCATGCCGAGAGGGGTTTCGATGCGATCGACGAGCAGTCGGGTGTCAGCCATGAGCTCGAGCCTCGTTGCGGGCGGCGTCGGCCGTCCAGAGATGTTGGGCCGCGTACGCGCGCCAGGGCCGCCAGGCCTCGGCGCGGGCGCGCAGCAAGGTTTCGGTGATGCGCGGTGCGCCGTTCGTGACGCTGCGCTGGAGGGCCACGTCGCCGGCGGGAAATGCGTCGGCGTGACCGAGCGCGCGGAGTGCGATGTACTCCGCGGTCCAGGGGCCGAAGCCGTCCAGCTGCATCAGGCGCGTGACGGCGTCCTCGAGCCCGGAGTGGCGATCGAACAGCGCGGGGTCGCCGGCGGCGCGGCAGAGCGAGGCGATCGCGGCGCGCCGTGCGCGCGGCATGCCGAGGGCGTCGAGATCGCTCGCGAGCACCTCGGCCGGGCCGGGGAAGAGCCGGCAGAGCGCCGCGTTGCCCGTGAGCTCGGGCGCGACCTCGCGCCCCGCGAGCTCGACGAGTCGCTTCGCGAGCTTGCGAGCGGCGCCCACCGTGACCTGCTGGCCGAGAACGGTGCGCACGGCTTGTTCGAACGGGTCCCAGCCGCCGGGTGTTCGCAGTCCCGGCCGCTCCTGCACCAGCGGCAAGAGCCCCGGATCGCGCCCGAGGTGGGCTGCGATGGTTTCTACGTCGGCGTCGAGGTCGAAGGCGCGCCGAATGTGGGCCACGAGCGCGGGCAGGGCTCTCACGGCCGGGATGCGCAGGGTCGCAATCAAGGCATCGCCTCCGGGGCGCACCTCGATCGCGCCGATTGCGCCGTCCACGGCGACTGTCCGGGCGTAACGCCCGCCTTCTACGAGCTCGACGCCCGGAATGGCGCGTGCCGCGAAGAAGGCGAGCATCGCGTCCCAGGCGTACGGCGGCCGGTAAGAGAGCTTCAGCGTCACGCTCGACGTCTTCGGTGCCCTCCCGCTGCGGCGCAGGGTCGCCGGCGGGCGCCGGTAGAGCGCGCTGAAGACCGCGTTGAAGCGGCGAACGCTGCCGAAACCGGACGCGAGCGCGACCTCGGCCATGGACAGCGAGGTTTCGGTGACGAGCTGGAGCGCGAACAGCACGCGCCGGGTCTGCGCCACGCTCACGGGCGAGGCGCCGAGATGACGCTCGAACAAGCGCCGGAGCTGGCGTTCGCCGAGACCCAGGCGTTCAGCCAGGGCGTCGACGCCGGTGTCCCCGTCGAGCGCGCCGTCACCAATGAGCGCGAGCGCGCGCTCCACGGTCGCTTCCGTGCCTCGAAATGCCGCGAGGTGTGGCGAAAGCTCCGGCCGGCAGCGCAGGCACGGGCGAAACCCGAGCTCCTGCGCCGCCGCCGCGCTCGGCACGAACCGACAATTTTCGAGCTTGGGCGTGCGCGCGGGACAGATCGGACGGCAGTAGATGCCCGTGCTCGTCACGCACGTGAAGAAGCGGCCGTCGAAGCGCGGATCGCGCGCCAGCACCGCGCGGTAGCAAGCCTCTTCATCCAGCATCGGAACGGACTCAACATGCCGCCGCCGGGCACCCGCGTCTGGCCGTTTTCGGACGCGCATCATCGGCCGTCGTTTCAGGCCAGATCGAACACGAGCACTTCCGCCTGCTCTCCGCCCGAAAGGCGCACCGCCGGCTCGCCCTCGAGTGCGGCCCCGTCGCCGGCCCGGAGCTCGACGCCGTTCACGCTGAGCGAGCCGCGCGCCAGCTGTACCCACGCGTGCCGGCCGGGTGCGAGCGGGTGCTCGGCGCTCTCGCCGCCGTCGAACAGGCCAGCGTAGAGCGTCGCCGGAGTCTGAATGGTCACGCTGCCGTCGCGGCCGTCTTCCGAGGCGACCAGCCGGAGCCGCCCGCGCTTCTCGCTCTCGGCGAACGCCTTCTGCTCGTAGCTCGGCGCGAGCCCGGGGCGCTGCGGCAAGAGCCAGATCTGCAGGAAGTGCACGAGCTCTGAGCTCGACGGGTTCTTCTCGCTGTGGCGCACGCCCGTGCCCGCCGTCATGCGCTGGACCTCGCCGGGACGGATCACCGAGCCCGTGCCGATCGAATCCTTGTGTTCGAGGGCGCCCTCGAGCACGTAGGACACGATTTCCATGTCGCGATGGCCGTGCGTGCCGAAGCCGTTGCCGGGGGCGACCCGATCCTCGTTGATCACGCGCAGGGCCCGAAAGCCCATGTGCGCGGGGTCGTAGTAATCCGCGAACGAGAAGGTGTGAAAACTCTTGAGCCAGCCGTGATCGGCGTAGCCGCGCTCTTTCGCGGGGCGGAGCTTCAACATGCCGGGATCCTGGCGCCGCTCCGCGCCGGCGACCAGGGGGGGCCCGACTTCTCGGGGCAAACGTGGCGGAGCGGTCAGCCTCGCAGGGTCGCGAGCACCGGCTCGAGCAGGGCGCCGTTGGTGGCGATGGCCTCCGGCGCCTTGTGCGTCGCCGTCCCGCGCCAGTCGGTGAGGGTGCCGCCGGCTTCCGTGATGACGGGGTAGAGGGCGGCCGTGTCCCAGAGGGCCATCACGGGATCGGCGGCGATCTCGGCGCGGCCCGTGGCGACGAGCGCGTAGCCGTAGGCGTCGGGGAAGCCGCGATCGTTGCCGCAGGCCGCGAGCAGGCGCTCGAACTCCGGACCCTTGCCGTGCTTGCGGGCGAACTTGGCGCTCGCGAAGACGAGGCGCGCCTCCGAGAGATCGCGCACGTTCGACACGTGCGCGGGACGCCCGTTCCAGCGACAGCCGAGGCCGCGCGCGGCGTACACGGTCTCCTGCAGCGCCGGGAGATGGATGACGCCGGCCACGGCTTCACCCTCCCACTCGAATCCTATCAACACAGCGTACAGAGGCACGCCGCAGATGAACGAATAGGTGCCGTCGATGGGATCCAAGATCCAGCGTGCGGGAGCGGTGCCCGCCTTCTCGCCGAATTCTTCGCCCACGATGCCGTGGGTCGGGAAGGCGCGCTCGATGCGCTGGCGCAGCCGTTCTTCGGCGCCGCGGTCGGCGGCCGTGACCGGCGTGCGATCCGCCTTGAGCTCCACCGGCGGGCTCGCGTTGAAGAAGCCGAGCGTGAACGAACCGGCGAGCTGGGCCGATTCGACCGCGAAATCCAGGACCTCACGCAGCGTCTTGTCGTCGAGCGCGCTCACGGGCGCGAGCCTATCACAGCCGGCCGGCCGCCTCCGCCGGGGCGGAAGTAAATGCTACGACGCGGGCCATGTCGAACACGCTCAGTGGCGGGGTGCTCCCGAACATCCCGTGGCAGGAACGCCCGAGCGGCACGCCGGACGTGGTCTGGCGCTACGCCGGCAATCCCGTCATTCCGCGGCACGCTTCGCCCACCGCGGACAGCGTCTACAACAGCGCCGTGGTGCCGTTTCGCGGCGGCTTTGCGGGCGTGTTCCGCTGCGACGATCGCGCGCGCAACATGACCTTGCGCGTCGGCAGGAGCGAGGACGGCTTCCGTTTCCAGATCGCCGATCAGCGCTTGACGTTCCGCTGCGACATCCCGGAGATCGCGGAGTTTCTCGAGGGCTACGATCCGCGCGTCGTCCCGCTCGACGGTCGCTACTACGTGATCTGGTGCAACAACTATCACGGCTACACGATCGGACTCGGCTACACCGAGGATTTCGAGACCTTTCACCAGCTCGAGAACGCCTTCTTGCCGTTCAACCGCAACGGCGTGCTCTTCCCGCGCCGCGTGGGCGGCGAATACCTGATGCTGAGCCGCCCGAGCGACGCCGGGCACACGCCGTTCGGGGATATCTTCGTGAGCCACAGCAAGGATCTCGTGTACTGGGGCAAGCATCGCCACGTGATGAGCCCGAAGCGCGAGGGCGGGCTCGTGAACTGGCAGATGACCAAGATCGGCGCCGGGCCGTACCCCATCGAGACCCGCGAGGGCTGGCTGCTCTTCTATCACGGCGTGCTCACCACCTGTAACGGCTTCACGTATTCGATGGGCGCCGCGCTCCTCGATCTCGACAAGCCGTGGCTCGTTCGCTACCGCACTCGTCCGGCGCTGCTCGCGCCCGAGACTCTGTACGAATGCGTGGGGAACACGCAGAACGTGCTCTTCCCCTGCGCAGCGCTCACGGACGCGGCCACGGGGCGAATCGCGATTTACTACGGCGCGGCGGACACGGCGACGGCGCTCGCGTTCTGTCAGGTGGACGAGCTTCTCGATTTTCTACGGGAGAATTCGGAGCTCTGAAGGTGCTCGTCTCGTGATTCCGAAGACCGCCCATTTCGTCTGGCTCGGCCGGGAAACGCCCTGGACGCACCTGCTCGCCGTGGCGTCGGCGGCTCAGCGGGGCGGGTTCGAGCGCGTGCTGTTTCATCACACGGACGAGCTCGCCGGCGCGCCCGTCTTCGATCGGCTCGCGGGGCTCGAGCGCGTCGAGGCACGGCGGCTCGAACCGCTGCCGCTGCTCGAGCGCGCGGGCGGAGCGGCGCTGGTCGATTGTTACCGCGACCTGTCGCAGCCGGCCGCGAAATCAAACGTCCTGCGCGTCTGTCTGATGGCGGAGCAGGGCGGCGTGTACCTCGATACCGACACGCTCACGCTGGCGAGCCTCGCTCCGCTCTGCGAGCGCGGCGGCGCCTTCTGCGGCGAGGAGCGCCTGATCTTCCCGGTGCAGGCGGCGCGCGGCATCACGTCGCGCCTGCGCCCGAGCGCGCTCGCGCGCATGGCCGTGCGCGACCTGTTCCGGCGCCTGCCGGAGGGGTACCGCGGCTTTCGCCGCGTCGAGCAGCATTATCCCTCCGCGCCGAACAATGCCGTGCTCGGGGCCGAGCGCGCGCACCCGTTCCTCGCCGAGCTGCTCGCCCGCATGAGCGCCCTGCCGAAGGCCGAACGCCGCGTCCGCTACGCGCTCGGCACGCACCTCCTGCAAGCGGCGGTGCGAGAGTGGTCTCGCCCCGGCCTCACCGTCCTGCCTCCCGCCGCGTTCTTCCCGCTCGGTCCGGAAATCAGCGAACACTATTTCCGGATCCGCCCGAGCCTGTCGCTCGAGGACGCGATCGGTCCCGACACGCTCGTCGCGCACTGGTACGCCTCGGTGCGCACCGAGCGCCACGTCGCGTTCGGTGCGCACGGAAGCGTACCAGTGCGCGACGAGCGTGTCGGGACCGATCGCGTCCTCGAGC
>DASXWF010001559.1:0-4988 GCA_036503835.1 Polyangiaceae bacterium
GCACGTTCCCTTTGAGCCGTTCTCGGCACGCCGTTCAGAGAGGTGCCATTCGCAACGAGCCCTAGGAATAGTGAGTTTTTTCACGCGGCGATTCTTCGAGAGTTTCTCGCACGTCGCGACTGCCGGGGGCAAGGCTCCGAAGCCGTAGCAGCCCGTGAGGAGTTGCCCGGGCCCGAGGTCGTACGCGAGCGCGTGGAGAAACCCGCTGACGCTCTCCACGGCGCGCCAGGATACTTGCAGGTGATGGCTCTCGTCCTCGAGGGGGAAGCTCTTCGCGAAGGATCCCGATGTACTCGAAGCGCGTCGGCTGATGTAGACTCCCTCGTCCAGGTCGAGCGATAGGGGAATACGGATGACCGACGTTGCTTTCGACGCCTACGACCTGCGTCACACGCTCGCGGCCGGCTTCAACACTCTGTCGCTTCTCACGTCGCCCGAAGCGATGCAGCGCGCGTCAGCCAGGACGCCGATGCGCGAAATCCGCGAGGCTATCCGTGATGTTCTCGCCAGCACCGTCGAAACGTTGATGGAGCATCCCCTCGAGGGGAGCCCCCTCTACGCCGAGGTGATCCTCGACATCTTCGGCGCGGCAAACGCCGCCGTCGAGCGCTGGACCGACGACTCGGAGCCACCGAGCGAGGTGGTCGACCGCGCGCGCGAGTGTTGGCGGCGCTCCAACGACACCCAACCTCCCGGTGGATGGGGCAAGTACCCGCCCCTGGACGCCGCCTTTCTCGGGCGGGCCCTGGGCGAGCGTGCTCACCGGGAGCAGGCGGGCGAGCCGGAATCGCCGGGGTCGAGCAACGGCTCCCAGTCCCACAAGCGATCGACCCGCGTGTAGAAGTCCTCGCCGACGCACGAGGCGGCGCCGTAGTCGAGGATGCCGAGCACGCGGACGCCCGCGGGCGTGGCTCCGAACAGGGGTCCGCCCGAGTCACCCAGGCAAGCCCCGCTCGCTCCGGCGCCATCGACCACGATGTGGTCGGTCTCGAGTCTCGCGACCGGCTCGACGGCAAACGCGAGCGTCCCGAGCTCCGAGCCGGACTCGCCGAAGCCGGCGAGCTCGACCGGCGTCCCCACCCACGCGTCGACGAGCTCCCCGCGCTCGAGGGGAACGAAGGGGCCGTTCGACGCAGCGAGCCAACTCACGTCGAGCAACGCTATGTCGAGCCGGGGATGCAAGCGGATCCGATCCGCGGCGCCTCCGCGCACGGACGGCTCGAACGGGCTCCCGGCGACCACGCTCACCTCGAGCCCATGACCGGACGGGTCGTCGTCGGACGTGACGCAGTGGCGAGCGGTGAGCACGACGCCCGGCTCGACCGCCACGCCGCTGCAGAGATCCGGTTCCGCCGAGCTCCCGGCCGGACGCGCCAGCACCGCGACGATCGCGCCCAGCTCTGCCTCGGCGAGGCGGACGAGCTCGGGGCTCGGCGCGCCTCCGACGATGGGCTCCGAGACACAGCTCGAGCCCGCGCCGTCCGCCGCGGCTCCCGCGCAGCCGACCAGCGACACGACCAGCAGAACCGCAGCGATGCGCGCGCAGCTTGCCACGACCTTTTCTACGAAAGAGAACGCCGTCTCGGTTGACGAAAAGTGCACCTGGTTTTTCTTCGCAGCTGCCGCCGATCGACCAACCAAACCAAGAGCGTGTTGCGTAGTACCTACCGCGTAGTTTGGGACGGCGCGCCCTGAAGGGTGGTCGCCAAAGGGGGATCGCGCGCGCGATCCGCCGAACACCGGAAAGGCGAATGCACATGAAAAAAGTCGTAAACAACAGAAAATCCTGGGGTGTGGCCGTGCTCACGGGCGCGGCCTTGGCGCTGCTCGGCGCGTCCTGCGCGCTCGAGCAGGCACCCGCGGAAAGCGGTCCGGCCGTCGAGGACTTCGACCTGAGCTCGGTTCCGACCGACATGGCTTCGCTCGAGGCGGCGCTCGTGGAGTACAGCAAGGCCTACGACGTGAACCACGAGCACCCCGCCGTTCGAGCACGACGGGCGCAGCTCGACGCCGTCGGCAACCAACTCTCGAACCTCGTCGAGACCCTGGAAATCGAGCCGGGCCACAGCGTCGTCTTCTACGAGCCCCAGCCCGGGCTGCGTGTCATCGGTGAGCGCTCTCTCGACGCGCAACGCCGGGTGCTCGCGGGCGTCGCGCTGAGCTCGTTCGAGAACGTGTACCGCGCGCTGCGGCCGAGCGCGCAGCCGCCCGTGGCGCTCTTGGAGGCGGACCGCCGTGCCGGCGATCCGATGCTGGCTTCGGCGGCGCCCCCGGTGCTCGACACCGCGCCGGAGGTGGACGCTCTGCCGGCCGGTCAGGCCGTCGACAAGCACGCCACGTCGAGCTGCACCCACTTCACGTCGTCCCACGGCGGATGTCCGCCCGGCAGCTCCGGCGACACCCCGTTCTGCTTCTGCAACAACGTCGGCGTCGCGCGCGCATTCTCGCACACGGCGGCTCATTCGGCGTGGCTGGTCGGGACCTACGCCGGCAACGTCAGCATCAAGCTCTCGTACAACGGTGGGGTCGTCCTCATCGACGCCGTCGACGCCGGCGAAATCTGGGGTCTTCAACTCATCAGCGGCAGCGGCAACGGCACGCGGGCGTCGTGCAACGGCTGCGGCTGGAGCGCGAGCTGCAACTTCTACAGCGAGTGTCTCCGCGATCATCGCGGCGACGTGATCGCGGTCGAAGCCGGCGACTCGTATCACTTCGGCGGCTGTACGGAGAACGACCAGAGCGTCCAGGGCGACGCCTGGGAGTGCATCTAGGCGCTCTTAGCGGAGAGCAAGGGCCATGAGCGGAGCCATTCGAGGAACCGGCGTGAGCGATCGGCTCCTCGAGTGGCCCGCGGCGGAGCATTTCCCGCCCTTGCTCTGGTTCCGCCGGCTCGTTCAGTTTCGCGAGCGGCGGCCGATGGCGTTCGCGCCCGTGTTTTGCGTGCTCTGCTTCGTCGGCTTCGCTCGCGCGGGGCTCGAAGCGCTGACGACTCGGGTGGGGGCCGGCACGACGCCCGCCTTCGTCAACAACACGACCTTCTATCTCCAGGCCGCGTACCTCTACGCGGCGCTCACGGCGAAGCTCTCCGGCCGTAGCCTGCCGACCGCGCTGTCCGTCGTGATGGTCGGCATGTTCCTGGGGATCTGTCCGCCGCTGGTCGACGTCGTGCTCGGCAACTTCGGACACGGGTACTACCGCTACGTCGAAGGTGGATTTTCCGCCTGGAGCTTCAGCCTCTTCAACCCGGCGCACTATTCGACGGGGGAGGCGCTCGTGCTCTGGATGTCGGTCCTCCTACCCGCAGCGTACGTCGCGGAGACGACGCGCTCCCTCTCCCGCACGCTGTTGGCGCTCGCCGGCAGCTACGCCGTGACGACCTTCATCGCCGTCGGACCGAGCTCGCTCGTCGAGTGGGCGCTGCGTGGCGCGTCGCCGCTGACTCCTGCGCGCTTCGGATTCGCGGCGCTGACGTTCGTCCAGCTCGTGGTCGCACAGCTCGCGTACCTCGCGTTCCGTCCGCTCCTGGCCCGACGTCTGCTCCGGCGACTCGTTCACGCGCTGCCCTTCGTCGCCCTCACGTTCCTCGGCAACGCCCTGGCGAACCGCTTCCGTCCAGGAGACTTTTCACTGCTCGAGCGCGCGCACTACGCGGTGGGAGCGGCGCTGGTCGTGCTCGAGCTCTGCATCGTCGCCTTGGTCCAGAACGATGCCTTCGATCTCGAGGAAGACGTGGGGCGGCCCGCGGGCGAGGCAACGCGCGAGGACGCCTACTTCTTCACGGGCATCGGGCTCGTCCTGGTGCTCGCGATACTGCATGCCTCCCCGCCGCTCGGGACTCCGGTCGCGCTCTTTTTCATCGGCACGACCCTGTATAGTTTCGACTTCTGCCGCGCGAAGCGCTGGTTTCCGGTGAACTACAAGCTGGAGGGCGTCTGGGGTTCGACGAGCTTCGTGCTCGGGGGCTCCGCCGTGTATTTGAAGTACGCCGAGCCGCCGCTCTCCGGCGCGTTTCTCGTCGCCACGGCCATCGTCTTCGCCGGGTGGTTTTGCTTCAACGTCTTCAAAGACTACAAGGACATCCGGGCGGATGTTCACGCCGGCAACCAGACGCTCTACGCGCTCGCCTACGAGTACGGGATCTCGCTCGGCCGGCTGCATCGAGCGCTGCTCGTCGCCTTCTCCGCCTCGCTCCTGGCTCCCGTCGCGCTGCTCGTGCTCGCCGGGGTCGCCGCGGCGCCGGCGCTGCTCGTGGGCGCCGCCGCCGCGCTCGTGGCGATCCGTACGCTCGGCGGGCCGCCCCGCGGCGCGACGGTGCGCGCGTTCCTGTGGCTCGTGACCGTCTACGTGGTCGCGCTCGCGGCGCTCGTGGAGCTCTCGGGATGACTGCTCGAAGGCGCCGCTCGCTCGCTCGCAGGTCGCGCGTTTCGGCGGGCCTCGCGCTCACCGGCCTCGCGGTTTCGGCTTGCGGAGGCGACAGGGGCGCTCCGCCCGACGCGCTCCCGGCGCAGTCCTGCGCGAGCGCGACGGCGCCCTACGCCCTCGAAGCACCGGAGCCCGTCTGGCGGTACACGCTCGACGATTCGATCGGCTTCTCGGTGCGGGTCGAGGACCTCGACGGCGACGGCGAGCCCGAAGTGCTGGTTCCGCACGGCGTCGAGGATCCGCCGAGCGGCGGAGTCGTCGCGCTCTCCGGCGAAACCGGCGAGGTCGTCTGGACGGCGCCGGCCGAGCAGCAACTCTACGGCAGCCCGGTGTTCTTGGACGTCACCGGAGACGGCGTCAAAGACGTCTTCGCCGGAGGACGGAACATCGAATTTCTGGCGCTCGACGGCGCCAGCGGACAGCTCGTCTGGCGCTTCGAGGCCGACGGCGTGGTCGGCTCGTACAACTTCTACACCGCCGCCTTCGTACCCGATCAGCCCGGGGACGGCCTCGCCGAGCTCCTGGTCGCGAACGGCGGAGAAGACCGCGCCCTGCCGCCCGATCCC
>DASXWF010001560.1:0-5889 GCA_036503835.1 Polyangiaceae bacterium
TTGACCTCGCGGGCAGCCGCCTTCACTCTTTCTAGCTCCGTGAACCGGGTTTTGCTCGAACGCGCGGACAGTTTGCCTGTCCCGGGTGGCGTCGCCGAACGCCGTCCGGACGAGCTGCTCGTGCTCGCGCGGGCGGCCGCCGCCGGCGACGCGACCGCGGCGACGACCCTCGTCTCGCAGGTCGGCAGCACCATCCTGGCCACCGTGCGGCAGGTGCTGGGGCGCGAGCACGCGGACACCGACGACATCGCCCAGGAAGCGACGATTGCCTTCCTGGCCTCGCTTGCGAGCTTTCGGGGTGACTCGAGCACGCGCCGCTACGCGCAACGTGTGGCGCTCTTCGCCGCGTTGAGCGCGCGCAGGCGCACCGTCGCTCGCCAGCGCCTGCTCGAGGCGGAGCCGGCGCACGAGGTGCTCGGAGAGATCGAAGGCGGCGGCCCGTGGGAGGAAGTCGTCGCCTCGAGCAGGCGCGACGTGCTCCGGCAGGTGCTGGACGCGTTGCCCGACGTGATCGCGGAGGCGCTCGCGCTGCATTTCATCCTCGGCTACACGGTGGACGAGATCGCCCACGCGACCTCCGCGCCGTCGAACACGATCTGGAGCCGGCTCAGGCTCGGCAAGAAGGCGCTCCGGCGCGCGGTGCGCCGCGATCCGCGGATCGTCGATCTGTTCCGGAGCGCGGAATGAACGACACGGCCTGCCGCAACGAGCTCGTGCAGCGCGAACGGCGCGGTGAGCTCTCTCCCGCCGAGCGCGCGGCGTTCGGCGCGCACCTCCTGAGCTGCGAGGATTGCCGCATCAGCCGCAGTCTCGGGCGCGATTTCGACGAGTCGGCGGCGCTCGAGCGCGGCGACGGAGCGCGGATTCTCGCCCTTTCGGCGGTCGCGCGGCGCTGGGCGCAGGAGCGCGCGGGTGAGTCGGCCGGCGTCAATCCGCCGCGGCGGAGCGCGCCGTTCGGCTGGCGGCGCCGGACCCTGCTCATCGCCGCGGCGTTTCCGCTCTTGCTCGCCGCGGGCGCGAGCGCAGCCTTCGGCGTTTATCGAGCGCGCCACCCCGAAGCGCCGCCGGCGGCGCCCGTCGCGAAGGCCACGCCGGCGCCGCGCGTGGTGCCGGCGCCCATCACGCGTGTCGCCCCCGCGCCGGTCACATCGGTCGAAGTTTCCACCGCCGCGCCGGCGCGCGCCGTCGAGAGGGCTCCCCAGCGCGCGAGCGCGGCCGAGCGCTTCGAGCTCGCGAACGCCGCGCGCCGCGGCGGAGACGCGCAGCGCGCCATCCAGCTCTACCGCGAGCTAGCGCGCGAGTTCCCGGCTTCGGCCGAGGCCGCCGCGTCCGAGCTTCGCCTCGGCGGTCTGCTGCTCGAGCGAGGCAAGGCGGGCTCCGCGCTCGAACAGTTCGAGCGGCACCTGAAGCGTTCGGGCGCGCTCGTGCCGGAGGCGCTCTACGGCCGCGGTCGCGCGCTCGCCGCGCTCGACGAGGCGGCACGCGAGCGACAAACCTGGACGCGCATGCTGCGCGACTTCCCGCAGAGTCCCTACGCCGCGCACGCGAGGCGCAGGCTCGAAGCCCTCGACAGCGCCCGCGCCGCGAGCGAAGAATAGCGAACCGTCCGTCACGGGTCCCGGCGGTCCAGGGTGCACTACCGCGCGCTAGCCATCGTTGTCACGCTCTTCGCGGCACCGCTCCACGCCGCGGAGGCCGAGCCCGAGGGCGAGGTCGCCGCGGCTTCCGCGGTCGAGATCACCGTGATCGGAAGCGACGAGGAGTTCGCGCGCCTTCGCGAAGTGGTGGCGCCGGCCGATCTTCAGGGCGCCGAGATCCGTTGGTTGCGCGCCGAACGCTTCGACAGGGACGCGTTCCTGTCGCGCTCGGCGCCGGACACGCCGGCCGATCCCGCGCTCGCCGTGCGCGCCTTCGTCTTTCTCACGCCGGGGCGCGCCTCGCTCTACTTCGTCGATCGCTCGGCCGAGCGCTTCCTCGTGCGCGAAGTGTCGACGCCGAACGGTCTCGACGCGCTCGGCAGCGACGCCGTGAGCCAGGTGCTCACCTTGTCCATCGTCGCGCTGCGCGAGAACGCGGGCACGGCGCTCACGCGCGCCGAGACCGAAAGGTTGCTCGCGCCCGAGCCCGCGAAGCCCGAGCCCCCGCCGCCGGTCGTGAACCTCGTCTTGCCGCCTCTGCCGAAGCCGAGCCGCTCCTTCGTCGGAGCGAGCGCCTTCTACGCCGCGCGCGTCTTCGGCGGGGGCGCGCCGCTCGAGCACGGCCCCGGGCTCAGGCTCGCGTGGATCCACGAGACCTCGAAGTTTCAGGCGTCGGTTTGGGCGTCGGGGCAGTACGCGCTGCCCTCGACCTACGAGACGGCGGTGGTCGGCGTCGACTGGACGACCGCCGTCCTGCGCGGCGGACTCGCGTTGCTCTTCTCTCCCGAGCACGCTTCGCGCGTGCGGCTCGGCGGCGCGCTCGGTGCCGGCGCCGACATCGTGAGCTTCACGGCGCGCCCCGGCGCCGAGCCCGCCGATCTCGAGCTCGCGCCGCCGGGGCAGAGCACCCCGTTCGCGCTCTCGCCGCGCCTGGTCGCGAACCTCGAGCTCGGCGAACACTTCGACGCGAGTCTCGAGCTCTTCTGCGACGTCTACCCGACGCGCGTGCGCTATTTTTTCACTGAAAACGCCGCCCCGACCGACGTCCTCGTTCCCTGGAGGGTGCGGCCCGGGTTCTCGCTCGCGCTCGGCTTGCGCTGAAAAACCGGCATGGTAACTCTCTCGCCCCCAATGCGGCGCTTCGATCACCCGTACGCCAAGTTCCTCGACCGCGTGGAGAAGCCGAGCCGCTACACGGGCGCCGAGCACGGCGTGCGCAAAAAGGATTGGGCGGCGGTCGAAGCGCGCGTGTGCCTCGCGTTCCCCGACATCTACGACATCGGGATGAGCCACCTCGGCTTCCGGATGCTCTACAAGATCCTGAACGACGACCCGCGCACGCTCGCCGAGCGCGCGTACGCGCCCTGGGTCGACCTGCAGCGCGAGCTCCGCGCGCACGGCAAGCTGCTGGTCGCTCTCGAGAGCGGACGCCCGCTCTGCGACTTCGACGTAGTGGGCTTCTCGCTCCAGTACGAGCTCACGTACACGAACATCCTCGGCATGCTCGAGCTCGGCGGCATTCCGCTGCGCAGCGAGCAGCGCGGGGAGGACGATCCGCTGATCGTCGCGGGCGGTCCGGTCGCCACCCACGCCGAACCGATGGCGCCGTTCCTCGACGCGATCCTGATCGGCGACGGGGAGGAAGCGACGACCGAGATCGCGCTCTCCTGGATGGCCGGCAAGCGCGCCGGCGCCTCGCGCAGCGAGCGGCTGCGGGCGCTCGCGGAGATTCGCGGCGTGTACGTGCCCTCGCTCTACGGCACGACGATCGACGCGGAAACCGGCTTCGAAGTCGTGAGCGGTCCGCTCCAGGAGGGCGTTCCGTTTCCGGTCGAGCGCCGCATGCTGGAGGACATTTCGCGCTTCCCGTTTCCCGACGACGGCCCGGTCGGCGGTCCCGAAGCGATCTTCGATCGCATGAGCATCGAGATCGCGCGCGGCTGCACCGAGGGCTGCCGCTTCTGTCAGGCGGGGATGATCTATCGCCCCGTGCGCGAGCGCGATCCCAAAGACGTCATCGACACGGTGATGCGCGCGCTCGACAAGTCCGGTCAGGACGAAGTGAGCCTGACGGCGCTCTCGACGGCGGACGTGAGCGCGATCTCGCCGCTCATCCAGCGCCTGGTCGAGAAGACGGCGCCCGAGCGCGTGAGCCTCGGCGTGGCCTCGCTCCGCGCCTACGGCCTCGCCGAAGAGCTGCTCGACGATCTCGGCCGCGTGCGCGCGAGCGGCCTCACCTTCGCGCCCGAGGCCGGCACGCAGCGCATGCGTGACGTCATCAACAAGAACGTCACCGAAGCCCAGCTGCTCGAGAGCGCCGAGCGCGCGTTCTCGCGCGGCTTCGTCAAGATGAAGCTCTACTTCATCATCGGTCTTCCCACGGAAGAAGATCTGGACGTTCAGGGCATCGTGGAAGTCGGGAAAAACGCGCTCGGCGTGGGCAAACGCCTGGGCAGGAACGTCAAGGTCACCGTCAGCGTCTCGACCCACGTACCGAAGCCGCACACCCCCTTTCAGTGGTGCGCGATGGACCCGCTGCCCGAGGTCGAGCGCAAGCAGCAGCTCCTGCGCGACACCGTGCGCCGCGTGCGCGGGCTCAACCTCAAACTCCACGATGCGACGACCAGCGTGCTCGAAGGCATCCTGGCGCGCGGGGATCGCCGCCTCGGCGCGGTGATCGAGCGCGCGTTCCTGAACGGCGCCCGCTTCGACTCGTGGGACAACCACCTGCGCCTCGATCTCTGGCAGGAAGCGTTCGACCATTTCCAAATCGAGACCGAGCGTTACCTCGGCACGATTCCGGTCACCGCGCGCGTGCCCTGGGACCATTACGACATCGGTCTCGAGGACGGCTTTCTCGCGCGCGAGTACCGCAAGGCCGTCGCCGGGCGCGCGAGCCCGCCGTGCGGCAAGGTCGCCGGCGCCTTCATCCACCCCACGAACGCCGCGGAAGCGGAAGCCGAGCGGCGGCGCCTGGTTTGTTACGACTGCGGCGTCGCTTGCGACCTCGGCAAAATGCGTGAGGAGCGCCTCGTGTTCCTGCGAAAGCTCGGCGCGCACGAGCGGCCGCAGCGCGTGACGGTGGTCGCCGAACCCGCCGCGCCGGCCGTGGAGGGCGAAGCGCGGGAAGCACCGCCGGCCAAGCCCGCGGCCGGCAAGCCCAGGAAGGTTCGTCCGGAGGCATTTCGGCCGGCGCGCCCCGGTGGGGCCCCGGTCGGCTATCGCCTGCGCTTCGAGAAGACCGGCCCGGCTGCGTTGCTCGGGCACCTCGATCTCGCGCGAGAGCTGCCGCGCGCCCTGCGCCGCTCCGGCGTGCGGCTCCGCTACAGCGAGGGCTTTCATCCGAAGCCGGACCTCTCGTTCGGTCCCGCGCTCTCGCTCGGCGTGGCAAGCCTGGACGAGTACGTCGACGCACGCCTGATCGACGCCCCGCCGCCGGCGGAGCTCGTGGAGCGCCTGGCGCGCGCGACCTCGCCCGGCTTACGTTTTCTCGACGCGACGTTGCTCACCAGCGACGACCCGCCCGTATCGAGCATCATCACCGCGGCGCGCTACGTCGTCGGTCTCGCCGCTCCCACCGTCGCCGACAGCGGCGGCGAAAACGCGCTCGCGGAGCGCATCGCCGCGCTCCTGTCCAAGACCGAAGCTCCCGTACGTCGCGACATCAGCGGTGTCGGCAAGATCGTGGACGCGCGAAAATTCCTCCGCTCCCTCGCGCTCGGAAACGACGCAGCGCTCGCCGCGCTCGAGCGTGCCGGCATCGTCGGCGCGCTCCTGCCGCTCGAAGTCGGCATCGCCATCACCCCGACCGGCTCCGTAAAAGTCGCCGAAGTCGTGGAAGCGCTCTTCGGCCGCCCTATCGAACACCTCTCCGTGCGCGTCATGCTGCTCGCGGGTTCGGGCACTCCCCTCGAGCTCGAAGCGCATCGCCGCGTGCGTCCGGCGCCGGTGGCGGCGCTCGGCGCGAGCGCGTAGGTCGGCGGATACAGGGGGCGCGAGCGGTCGCGAAGGCCGCGAGCGAAGAGCAGCGAGCGGTAGCTGAAATGGCTGCCCCCACGACGGACGGCGAAGCACGGCCCGTCGTGCTCGGCCTTCGGCCTGCGCGCGAACGGGCGCCCGCCTTGCTCCCGCTTCGCGGGAGCGGGGGCGCGACGGCGCGGGGGCGCGACGGCGCGGGGGCGCGACGGCGCGAAGGTCGTCGTGTTCGACGCCCAGGACTCCGCCCAGGACTCCGCCCAGGACTCCGCCCAGG
>DASXWF010001561.1:0-4673 GCA_036503835.1 Polyangiaceae bacterium
CCTTCGGTGCGGGCCGTGCACCGGGGGCTGGCGAAAGACGAGGTCTTGCTCGCCGTCGCCGCGGACGCCGACGATCCGGAGCTCGTGCGGCGCTTTGCGGCGGAGCACGAGCTCTCGTACCCGATCTTGCTGGCGAACGACGGCGTGCTTCGCGCTTACGCAGTCGATCGCTTCCCCACGAACTACTACCTGAACGGCGACGGCAGCGTGAGCTCGTCGAGCGTGGGACTCTCGACCGTCCTCGGCATGAAGCTCCGCCTGTTCGCGGCGAGCGACTGAGCCGAGCGCCCGGTTCGACCCGACGCGCGGGTCCCGAGAGCCGGCAAGCCAGGCTTCCGTCAGTTGTCGAGGGCGCCCTCGAGGATCCAGGTTCGGACCGCCTGCACCTCCGAGGCCGTGAGGCGCGGGAAATGTGCCGGCATCGGCGCACCCTGCGTGGGCGAGAGGCTCGTACTCGTCACCTTGGTGACGAGGAAGCTCGCGTCCGGGTCGCCGGGCTCGATTCGCTTCAGCGCGCTGCGGCTGCTCGCGACCCCGACCGCGCCCGTGGCCGGATCGAAGGGATCCTGAAGGTTCGGCCGTTCGCCGCCCGACCAGTGGCAGTGAACGCACTTGCCGGAGAGCGAGCCTTCGCGGCCGAGGATGGGGCGGATGGCGGAGGTGAAGGTCGCGTCGTTCATCGCCCCTGCGGTGATCCAATCACGCAGCGCCGCGAGCTGTGCCTCGGTGAGTCGCTCCACTTGCCAGGGCATCGGCTGGCCTGCAGTCGCCGGGTCGAGGCTGGCGTCGCCGATCTTCTGCATCAGGAAGCTGTTGTCGGGATCGCCGGGGACCACGTTTCGTGCCGGAGTGTTGCCCTCCGGATGGGCCTCCGCCCAGGTGTTGTCGGAGTCGACGAGGCCCGTGCCCGGCGTGAACGGCTGCTCGATGTCGATCCCGATGGCGTTGCCCGTGTAGTGGCAGGGGACGCAGCTCTCCTCGAAGATGGGGGCGATCATCGTGCTGTAGCTCACCGTCGTCGAGACGCCGGCTCCGCCTCCGCTGCCTCCGCCGCCACCCTGCGTGCCCCCGGTTCCTGCGTTGCCGCCCGGTGCTGGGTCTTCACTCGAGCCGCAGCCCGCGAGTCCCGTAGACGAAGCCAACAGAAACGCCCAGGCGAAGCGATACGAGGTCGTCATCCGGCCACTCTAGCGTCGGAGACGAAGCTTGAAAATCGCGGATTTCAGGCGCAGAGCTCTACGCACTCGTCGTTCATGCCTGGCCTCGCGGGTGGAGGCTCCGAAGCGCCGGGTGCGGTCCGCTCGAGGTCGCGCGCGCGTGTGCCTCGACCGCGTGCTCGAGCGTGACGGCGATTTCTGCCACGGCCTCCTTCGTGAAGCGCAGCGTCAGCGCGCCGATGTGCACGTGGAACATGCCGCAAGCGCAGGTGTCGACGACCGCGAGCGCTCCCTCGATCAGGCGCGTTCGCGTGCAGTCCGGGGATCTGGCTGAGTCGTGAGCGTTGCCGTCGTGGTTCATCGAGCCGTTGATAATGCAAATGAAAATCAATTTCAATAACCCGGTTTCCGGTCGCCAAGGGGTGGCGGTTGAATGCTCCGTAGTTTCGATGATTTGCGGGAGGCGGCCGAGATCGCCGTGCGATCATGGCGAGCTGAAGAACAGCTGGCACCGGCCGCGCCGCCTCCTCTCGTGGAGAGTGGCGACTCGCGCCGATCGTGATCTGCTCCTGCCAGAGTCTGCGGCAGCAGTGCTAAGGGAGTGCGCCACGATGCCGTCACGCAGGTTCGTGCTGGGTACCGTCATCCTCGCCGCGCTCGCGTGCGACCGGGGAACGTCGCGAAGTGCCCGAGTGGACGCGGGCCCTCCGCCGCCGAGCTCGAGTTCGGGCGTGCCCGAAGTCCGATCACTGGGTGAAGCGGAGGTCCTCGCGCTGGTGCGGGCGCTGCCGGAGTTCGAGGCTCTTGCCGGAAGCGTGGCTGGCGAAGGCACGGGACACGCCCCGAAAGTGCTCGGAACACGCGTGCTGGCTGCGCCGAAGGTCGAGAGTACGGCCGAGGGCGCTCGTGATTTCTGGGAGATAGTGGTTGCCGAAGAAGCGAAGTTCGAAGCCGACGGGGGGCTCGTCAACGGTGAGCCCCCCGATCTTCACTTGCGCATCGACCCCAGAACCGGCGCGATTTCGGTGCGCGACCCGGTGGGGCAGGGGTTCCGCGAGTATGCCGCGTGGGCGGCCGCGCAACGCGGATGGAACCGAGCCGCCGCGCTCGTGATGACGACGCCGGAATGGAAGGTGGAAGCGAGCCTCATCCGCGGTTCGAGCGACGGTCGCGAATTCGGGGCGGAGCTCGGTCTCGTGTTCGGCCGGGAGCCGCGCGCCGGTTGCGCTTCGGGAAGCGACGATTGTCGTTACACGTTCAGTGCTCTCCGGATCTGCGGCGGTTGTGGAGGAGGGCTCTGGGCCGACTTCGAAGTCGACCCCGTGCGGGAGACCGTGTTCGCGCGGAGCGCAGGCGGCGCCGCGCTGTTGCCGTACGGCGAGTGGCGGCATGCGTTCCGCGCGCAGGCTCGAAACGAAGGCGGACGCGAGTATCGAGCGCTGCTCGACGAGCGCCAGGCATTTCCCGAGCACCGGAGCGGCGCTGGTTCGCTCGGGTACGGCGCGCCGCGCCCGGGCCCCGCCACCATCTCGTCCGCGCTGCGTGCGGCGCTCGCGCGCGGAGGGTTCGAGCTCGGTCGTGTCGAACGCTACGGGGGCGGCTTTCTCGTGTTCGTGGTCCAGCGGCTCGCCGGCGCCGCGCCGGAGGCCGGTGAGCTCCGCGCCTGGGGCGCCGAGCTCGTTCGAGCGAATGGCGGCCGGGCGTGTGAAGTCGTCGCGGACGGCGCGACGCAACGCTTTCAGTTCGATCGTCTCACGCTGACGGACGGCGCGGGCGGCGTGTACGTCTTCGTGGACGGGGGCTTTCACCCCTGGGTCGCGCCTGCCGCGAAGCCCTGACGCGCGCCGTCATTGCGAGCGCCCGTCGCGCCGCTCCGTCAGCGCGCGGCGAATCGCACCCGACAGATCGTCGAGGTGGAACGGCTTCAGCACGAATCGATCCGCGCCGAGCGCGGCCAAAAGTCGCCACTCGCGCGGGCCGCCCGAGGCCGTGAGCACGATGATCGGCACCGTTTTCGCGTCCTCCCGGGCGCGCAGCTTCACGGTGAGGCTCATCCCGTCGACGTCGGGCATTTGCAGATCGGACACGACCACGGACGGGGGCTTGCGGTCGAAGGCGGCGAGCGCGGCGGCGCCGTCCGCCACGGCTTCGATCTCTGCGCCGGCAAACTCCAGCGCGAGGGCGCTCTCGAGGACTTCGCGGTGGTCGGCGTCGTCGTCGACGACGAGGATGCGCGTCGGTTCGAAGGCATCGTGGAGCGCTTCGGCGAGCGCACGGCGGAAGAGCTCCACGCTCGGGGTGCGCAGCGACGGATCTCCGGCGAGGGCTTGCAGCAGCACGCTGTCGAAGGCGGCAGGCAGGTCCGGTCGCGCGTGCGAAGGACGGGTGGGGACCGCGGCGCCGTTCTTTGCCGCGAGCTCGGCGGTCGGTTGCGGTTCGAACGGCGGCTGCCCGACGAGCAGCTCGTACGCAACGCAGGCGAGCGAGTAGAGATCGCTCTTCGGTGTGGCGCTTTCCGCGAGCACCTCCGGCGCGATGTACCCGGGCGTGCCGACCACTTCGCGCGGGACGCGCTGGTTGCGGTACGAGGCGACGAGGCCGAAGTCGCCGATGCGCAGCCGCGACTCGCGGTCGATGAGCAGGTTGCCCGGTTTGATGTCGCGGTGGATCGCGCCCGTCGCGTGGATCGCGGAGAGCCCGCGGCAGGCCTGATCGAGGAGGTGGACGGCTGCCTGGAGGCCGACGCGGCCCCCGCGCTCGTGGAGCCAGCGATCGAGCGAGCGACCGTCGATGAGCTCCATGGCGAAGTAGGACGCGCCGTGGTGTTCGCCGAAGGAGTGGATGGTGACGACGTTCGGGTGATTGACGAGCGCCATGGCGTGCGCTTCTTCGCGGAAGCGCTGGCTGAAGCTCGGGTGGGAAAGCTCGGAGCGGACGAGCTTGACGGCGACCTCGCGGCCGAGCACTTCGTCCATTGCCGAGAGCACGACGCCCATCGCGCCGGAGCCGATCATGCCGGTGACGCGGTACGTTCCTCCGATGAGCTCACCTCGGGCCGGGAGCTCGGGCGCGGAAGGCAGGTGGCTCGGAGCCCCTTCGGCGGGCTCGGTCAAGGGGACGAGCGATATCTCCGTGGCGCTCGGGAGGCTCACGCCAACTTGCCTTGCATACGCCGTGCGCAGGCTGCACGTGCGCGCGCCGGAAGCGGGGAGCGCGCGGAAAGCGGCACGGAATCAGCGGCTCCGAGAGAATGTTTCGAATACGGTCACGCGGCCGGGCCGCTCTTGCGCCCAGCGCGGGCCGTGGCAATCGGCGCCGCGGTCGTCCCAAAGCGCCTCGCCGCGGCGGGAGCGCTCTCTACGCGGCGGGAGCGCTCTCTCGATCGACGCTCAGAGTTGGGTGCGGTCCTTCACGGCGAAGGTGTCGCATTGACGCGCGTCGCCACCTTCGAAGCCGCGGCGGAACCAGCGCTTGCGCTGGGCGCTCGTGCCGTGGGTGTAGTTGCGCTCGTTCGCG
>DASXWF010001562.1:0-4425 GCA_036503835.1 Polyangiaceae bacterium
CACGGAACCGCGTACGACATCGCCTGGCAAGCCAAGGCCGACCCGCTCGGCATGCAGCGCGCGATCGAGCTCGGCGTGAAGCTCGCCTGACGTTGGACGCTACCAGCGCTGGACGTTGCTCGCGACGAAGAGCAGCGCCACGACGAGCACCCGCGCGGCGGCGGCCGTTCGCGACAGCGGCTCGAGCCGGCCGTGTTCCCGGAGAGCCGGAGCCATCGCCCACGGCAGCATCGGCAGCCAGTACCAGGGCGCGAGGTAGCGCTGCGAGCTGAAGGCGAGCGCCCCGAACGTGACGACCGCGGCATCCAGCCAGGAACGCCGGCGGAGGAGCAAGCTGACCAGCGTCACGAGCGTGGCGGCGTAGATCAGGAAGAACGGCTGGGCGCCGGGGCGCGCGGGACTGAGCGGCTGCGCGAGCGCGTGCAGTGACACGACGTTCTGAATGATCAGCGCGTAGGCGAGTCCGCCGGCGAAGAGCAGCGCTCCGGTCACTCCGGCAATTTTCTGCGGGACATCGAGTCTCGGCCACGCGCGTCCCGCGAACCAGAATACCGCCCCAAACAGCGGCGCAAGCATCAGCAGCCGGGGATGCACGATCACGGTGAGCCCGCACAGGAGGCACGCGAGCCCGAAGCGTTCCCTGCGTGCGGCTTCGAGTCCGACGGCCGCGAACGCGACGGCGCCCACGTCGTAAAACCCCTCCATCGTCCAGTACCAGGAGTACCCCGCGATCACCGCCGTGAGCAGCTGTCGCACGATCGAGGGCGGCGACGAACGCCACGAGCTCGTCCAGGCGATCACCAGGGCGAACCAGGAGAGCGCCAGGAGTCCCAGGAACACGCGATTCGACGCACCGAACGAGATCAAGCCGTAGTGATAGAGAAGCGCGGGCGGCGCCCCGAACAAGAACACGCCCGGCGGATACACGCGCGGCACGTGCGCGAAGTTCATCACGAGCGGCCGATCCGGCGCATACCCCGGGACGAAGTGCGTATCCTTCGGAAAGATCCGCGTGTGCGCCTGCACGTCGGGGGGGAGCGCGGCGATCTCCTCGGGTGTCAGCCGTCGAAACAGCTGCTCCGCCGGTACCTTCCAGATCGTGAGCCCGAAGGTGCCGAAGGCGCGCGCCTCGCCGACGTGCGCGACGTGATCGGTATGCCCGCGCCGCCGCTGCCAATCGATCCCGTCGAACGTTCCCGTCGGATCGGCGCGGAAGCAGAGCAGATGAACGAACGCGGCGAACAGGCCGGCGTAGGCGAGCAGGCGCACCCAGGCGCCGTTCGCAAAGACGGCGCGGACGTTCACCGGTCCTCGATCGAGAGCAGCACGCGAATTTCCCGTGCGGAGTATGCTGCGGGCCATGGTTTCCGCACGCGCTTTCGAAACGTTCGTCGTGGTGGGCTGTCTGGCCGGGGTCGTCGCTCTCGCTTGCAAGCGCTCGCCGGCCGCCCCGGGTGTCGCTTCGGGCGCGCCGGCGGCCACGAGCGTCGTTCCGCCTCCGCCTCCGCCGCCCGCTACGAACCTTGCGCCGCTCTCGGCGGCGGCGCCGATCGAGGACGAACGCAATACGATCGGCGTGTTTCGGCAGGCGGCGCCGGCCGCCGTGTTCGTGACGCAGAAGCGCGTGGTCGTGGACTACTGGGCAGGCCAGGCGGTGGAGGTGCCGGCGGGCTCGGGTTCGGGGTTCATCTGGGACAAGCAGGGGCACATCGTCACGAACTTTCACGTCATTCAGGGCGCCCGCAGCCTCACGGTGACGCTCCAGGATCAGTCGACGCACGAGGCGCAGGTGCGTGGCGCGGAGCCGCGCAAGGACATCGCCGTACTGAAGATCGACGTGCCGGCCGACAAGCTTTCGCCGATCCTGCTTCCCGATCCGAAAGCGGTGCGCCTCGAGGTCGGTCAGAAGGCGATCGCCATCGGCAACCCGTTCGGTCTCGACCACACGCTCACGGTGGGCATCGTGAGCGCGCTCGGCCGCTCGATGGAAGGCGTGGGCGGCGTGATGATCCGCGATCTGGTTCAGACGGACGCCGCCATCAACCCGGGCAACTCCGGCGGCCCCCTGCTCGATTCGGGCGGACGCCTGATCGGGATGAACACGGCCATCTACTCGAAGAGCGGCGCTTTCGCCGGCATCGGTTTCGCGGTGCCCGTGAGCAGCATCCAGCGCGTGGTCCCGCAGATCATCCGCACGGGCCGCGCCGAGCAGGTGGGTCTCGGGATCCGCATCGATCCCGATCAGCGCCTCGAGCAGCGCGCCGGCGTGCGCGGCGTGATCGTGCTGGGCGTCGAGCCCGGCGGGCCCGCCGACAAGGCGGGTCTGCGATCCGTCACGAGCACGGCGCGCGGGCTCGTGTTGGGAGACGTGATCGTGGGTCTCGATCGGGACACGATCAACGACTACAGCGACCTCTACAATGCGCTCGACGCGCACCAAGTCGGGGACAAGGTCAAGGTGAAGGTCCGGCGCGGTAACGGCGTGGTCGATCTCGAACTCGCGCTGACCCAAGTGCAGTGAGCCGGACGGCTACCAATCGTCGCCGAGCTGGAGGTCGGCGGTCTTTAGCGCCTCGGTCACCCTCGACAGCGTGATCGGAGCGTCTCGCTTGGCGAGCCAGCTCCCCCCGCGATGCGCCGTGACGCCGTCTCCATGGACCTCGAACAGGGCGATGTGATGGTGATGCCCGATCCCGCCGTGTTCGTAGCAGACCAGCCAAAACCGCCTGGAGAGCTTCGAAACGCCGCCGAGCACGAGACGCCGCATCGGCAGCTCTGCGAGCCGGACGTCCGTCGCCTGGTAACTCTCGCCCGGATTCGCCATGCGCTCCTTGGTCAGGCGGCGGAGCTCCGCTTGCACTTCGGGATGCAGGGATTCGAGCCTGCCGATCGGCTCGAATCCGCCGCCTAGAACCTCGTCCGGCGCGAACCGCTCGGGGCTCGACTCCTCGGGCGCCGGCTTCGGGGAAGGCGTTTTCTCCTCGCAGGCAGCGGCGAGCGGCATCGAAAGCGAGACGAGCAGCGCCGCCGGCAATCCCCGCACGGTCGTTGCAGCCTACCAGGCTTTCGCAGCGAAGTCTCCCCCGCGGGCTACGGCGCCTCGACCGCTCTTTGCCGCGCTTCCAGACGCTCGCGCCCGCGTTCCACTTCGGAGCCGAGCAGCGTGACGAGCGCGGAAAGCACTCGGCGGGTGGATTCGATTTCTTCGCCGCCGGTCGAGCCGAGCAGCTTCTGTACGGCGAGCTCGCTGATGCCGGTCACTTCGCCGTCCACCTTGCGCCCGAGCGCGGTGAGCCCCAGCGTGACGCGGCGCCGATCCTGAGGCGAGCGCCGGCGCTCCAGCAGGCCCTTTTCCTCCAGACGATCGACGGCGATCGAGACGGTGCCGGGATCGAGGTGGAAGTGTCCGGCCAGCTGACTCGGCGTCATGCCGGGATACTTGCCGACGCAGCGGATCATCAGGCGTTGCTGGCCGGTCACGCCGAACAGGGCCTCCGTGCAGCGCGAAGCCCGCTCGAGCTCGTGATTGAGCTCCCAGAGCTTGCGCATGAAGTCGCCGCTCGGGCCGAGGCTGAAATCGGAGGCGATCGCGGGCTCGTTCATGCGCGGGGCTCTGGGGTGCGAAAGGCGATCAGGCGGCGGAGGAAGGCGTCGATCTCGCGCTGGTGGCGCAAATAGTAGGGGGCGCGGGATTTCAGGGAGCGACCGACTCGAATCGAGAGCAGGCGGCCGGGTTGATCGAGCTCGAACACGTCTTCGTCCGTGGCGTCGTCGCCGACGTACACCGCCGTATCCGCGCCTTCCTGCGCGCGCAAGCGGACGAGCGCGTCACCCTTGTGGGGAGCGCGCTCCGGCAGCACGTTGACGACGAGCTTGCCCGGGATGGTCCGGAGCTTCAGGCCGAGGGCCGCGACCGCCTCGTGGATGCGCTTGCGGGCCAGACGCTTGGACCGGGAGCGGCGGTAGTGGACCGCCAGCGAGAAGCGCTTGTTCTCGAGATCGACGCCCGGCACGTCGTCGAGCGCGGCTTCGAGCGCGGGCAGGACCCGAGCGATCTGCTGCTCGAAGAGGGCCATGTTCTCGTCGGGTTCGAGCCCGTGGTTGCCGAGGATGTGGACGAGGGCGGCGCCGTTGGTGCGGCGCGCCACGTCGTCGCGCCCGCGGCCGGAGATCACGGCGCACGGATACAGGCCGCACAGCCTGTCGAAGAGGGCGCTCGTCGACGCGCGCATGCGGGCGTCGTCGCGCGCGGAGACGATGGGCGCGAGCGTGCCGTCGAAATCGAAGGCCAAGAGCACGCGCGACCAGGCGAACTGAGCGAGCACTTCGACGTTGGCCGATGACAGGATGTGCTTCATGGCGCGACGCGAACGGCAGCCCGGGCGCGGCTCGAGAGCCGGCCCGTCATGCGCTCCCTGCGGCGGA
>DASXWF010001563.1:0-5497 GCA_036503835.1 Polyangiaceae bacterium
GCGGAAGGGCAACGACGACGAGGCGCTCGCGATCCTGAAGAAGATCGTGAAGTCGAACGAAGAGTCGCTCGCGCACGTCGAGGATCCGGCGAAGAAGGCCGTGCTGCTCGAGGAGAACGCCGTCCTCGCCGCGTTCCTGCCGAAATCGCTCGGCGTGGACGAGATCGTTGCCGCGCTCGCCGGCGTTCAGGCGCAGGTGAAAAGCGCCGGCAACGAGGGACAGGCGACCGGCATCGCGATGAAGCACTTGAAGGCAGCGGGCGCCACCGTGAGCGGCAAAGACGTCTCCGAAGCTGTGAAACGCCTGCGCGGCTGACGCGGCTGCGAAGCGGCGCGCCAGGCTCGACGATCGAGCGAGCAGTGCGGCGCGCGTTAGGGCGCGCAGCTCGGCGCGTTGCGGTAGACGGCAAGCTCGTCGTTCAGGACCTCGCAGAGTCCGGTGCAACGCGATTCACCGCCGCCGCCGCAGTACATTTCGACGGGCTCCTCGTCCTGGCAGACGTCGGGCAGCACCCAGCAAACGCCGTTGGAGGACGCGACACCGTCGCAGCCCACGCGCGGCCGGTAGCAGCGTGCGCCCCGGCGCTGCGGCTGGCACGAGCTGCCGCCGCCCGAGCGCGTGCAGGTGGGCAGGCCGCTGCCGGAGCATTCGCCGGACGTCTTCAGGCTCACACCTTCGCGCGCGGCGAGGCACGGGTTGTAGTAGGTCATCCCGTCGCAGCCGCAGACCGGCACGAACGTCGCGTCCGTCCCCGTGCAATCGTCGGGCCTTGGTGCGCAGATTCCTTGCGAGTCGGCGCAGGCGGCCTTCTCGCAGTACTCGTCGTCGTCGCAGTCGTCGTCGTCGGTGCAGGGCGTTGCCGGATTGCCGCCGCTTCCTCCGGCAGCGCTGCCCGCGCTGCCGCCCGTCCCACCGGTGCCGCCGTCGCCGCTCGTTCCGCTGCTTCCGCTCGTTCCGCTGCTTCCTCCGGTTGCGCCCGAACCGCCGCCTGCCGTGGTGCCGGCCGTGCCGGCCGTTCCGCTCGTTCCGCCGGCGTCGGCGCCTGCACCACCGATCGGGTCGGGAGTGCCGCCGCTGCCCGCGCCGCCCATGGGGTCGCCGCCGTCTCCGGCGCCGCCCGGATCGCCCGCGCCGCCGCCGGTCGCTCCGGTTCCGCCGCTGCCGGCTCCACCGGTTGCCGACGTTCCGGCGTTCGAGCCGCTCGCGCCACCCGAAGCACCCGAAGCGCCCGCCCCGCCGTTCGTCTCGAGGCCGCTACCGCCGTTGCCGCCGCTGCCGCTCCTTCCACCCGCTGAAGTGCCGGCCGTCGTGCCGGCCGCGCCGCTCGTGCCCGTCGACCCTCCCTTGCCCGAAGCGCCCGCCTGGTCGGGCCCTCCGAAAAAGTCGTTGTCGTCGCTGGAACAGGCGACGAACACCGAAAGGACCACAACCGTCGAGAGTGACGAACGCAAGAACGAGCGGAGCATGAGCATGAATCTTCAGCGGTCCTCCCAGCCGGGCGAGGCAGGTCGAGCTTAACCCGCTGTCGCCGGCTGCCGCTTTCGAAAGAACTCTAGCATCGATCCGCCGCTTCCGGGCTCCACGCGGGCCAAAAAGTTCGACGAGAAAAGGTGTAAGGTCGTGTCGGCGTGACGCAGGGTCAGCCGAGGATACGATCGATCGTCCGCAGCTCTTCTTCACTGAAACCCGCGTGATCGAGCGCGTGTACCGCGTCCTCGATCTGCGCGATTCGGCTCGCGCCGATCAGCGCCGAGGTCAGCGTCGGATGCCGTAGTACCCAGGCGAGCGCCATCTGCGCGAGCGTCTGTCCGCGCTCCCGGGCGAGCGCGTCCAGGTTTCTCACCTTGGAGAGTGTGTCGGGGGTGACCTGATCGGACTTCAAGAAACCGTGCGCGGCGGCCGCTCGCGAATCACCGGGAATGCCGCCGAGGTAGCGGTTCGTGAGCAGACCCTGCGCGAGCGGCGAGAACGCGATGCAGCCGACTCCCTCCTCGGCGAGCACGCGCAAGAGGTCCTGCTCGACCCAGCGGTTCAGCATGCTGTAGCTCGGCTGGTGGATCAGGCAGGGCGCGCCGAGCTCGCGCAGCATCGGGATCGCCTTGCGAGCGAGCTCGGCGGGGTAGTTCGAGATGCCGGCGTAGAGAGCCTTGCCGCTCCGAACGACGTGGGCGAGCGCGCCGAGCGTTTCTTCGAGCGGGGTCCGCTCGTCGGGCCGGTGGTGATAAAACACGTCGACGTAGTCGATGCCCAGCCGCAGAAGGCTCTGATCGAGGCTCGCGATCAGGTACTTGCGCGAGCCGTGATCGCCGTATGGCCCGGGCCACATCCCGTAGCCGGCCTTGCTCGAGACGACGAGCTCGTCTCGGTACGCGCGAAGATCGCGGCCGAGCACGCGTCCGAACGTGGCTTCCGCGGAGCCGGGCGGCGGGCCGTAGTTGTTGGCGAGATCGAAATGCGTGATGCCGAGATCGAAGGCGGCGAGCAGCATCGCGCGCCCGTTCTCGAACGCGTCGACGCCGCCGAAGTTGTGCCAGAGGCCGAGCGAGATCGCGGGCAAGTCGAGTCCGCTCCGGCCGGCGCGGCGGTAGCGCATGCTCGAGTAACGCGCGGAAGACGCGGTGTGGCCCATCGCTCCGGGGCGGAAGAGTAGCGGGAGGAATTTCGCGTTTCCAGCAAGAAGGCGCGCCCGCGAGGCGCGAGCCCCGAGCTCCGGGCTTTACCTGAGCCTGGGATCGGGCTACGAACGCCGCTTCCAGACCCGTCGCGTCGCCAGCGGCGGATTTCAAAGCCGAGCTTTCGTGCGCGGTTTCGTGGATGGTGCGGGGTGACGAACCCCGCCGACGCTCGGGGCTCGGCTCTCGACAAGCGCTTGGAGGAATCGAGATGAGACAATCCGTTTTGAGAGGCTTTCTGGGAATGGCATTGGCGGCGAGCACCGCGCTGATCGCCTGCGGTGACGGCGACGATGATGACGACGACGGCGGCGGCTCCACGCCGGTCAAGGTCGTGAAGAGCGGGGAGGGCGAATCGTGCACGCGCACCGACGACTGCGACACGGACCTCGCTTGCTATAACCTCGTCTGCGTCGACGACCCGACGCCTCCGACGGCGGGCACCGGCGGTGGCGGCAGCGGCGGCGGCGGCAATCGCGGCGGCAGCTCGGGCAGCGGCGGCAACGCCAACCCCGGTAGGTTGAGCGGTAACGGCGAGAGCTGTACCAAGACCTCGGATTGCGAGCCGCTGCTGAGCTGCTTCAACCTGCGCTGCCAGGAAGCGCCCACGGGTGAAGGCGGTGAGCAGGGCATGCCCCCGCCACCCGCCCTCGGCGCCATGGGTGAGACGTGCGTGCTCACCTCGGACTGCCAGCCGACCCTCGTCTGTCTGCCCTCGAACGGCACCACCGGCTCGGTCGGCGTCTGTACGCCGAAGGAGTCGGGCGTCGAGGCGACGGGCAAGACGTGCACCGCGGAGTGCGCCGAAGACGCCGACTGTTGCGAGCTGCCGGTCGAAGAGCACGCGACGCTCGGCGTAAAGTCGTGCACGGAGCTCGAGGCGTTGCTCGAGGGCGTCGATTGCGCGACGAGCGTGGATCCGCTCGAACTCCGGCGCTGCTTCGCGCTCGCGACGTACTGCGAGTGCGAAGACGACCCCTGGGCCTGCGACGACGGCGCCTGCGTCTATGCCGCTGATTGCTCGGCGACCGGCGTCGTGCCGGGCGGCTGTCCCGAGTACACGCGTTCGGGCATGCCGCTCTCGAACTTCTGCGACACGGAAGGTTCCGAGCAGTGCCGAGCTCCGGCGTCGGGCTGCATGGACGACGACGAGTGCACGATGGCGTACGTCGCGGACGACCCCTCCGACACCTGCGTGGAAGGCGAATGCGTTTGCCACTCGGGTTCCTGTCTTCGCAGCTGCGACAGCGATCTCGACTGCGCGGCGGGTAAGATCTGCGACGACGACTCCGAGGTGTGCGTACCCGCGGGGTCCTGCACGAGCGACGTGGCCTGCCAGCGTCAGACCGGCGATTACCGTGCGACCTGCACCGACGCGGGCATCTGTACGGTGGCCTGCCTCGCCGACATCGACTGCAACGCCCTCACGGGCGGGGCGCTCGTGAACGTGTGCACGGACGGAACGTGCCAGCCCATCGGATGCGACTCGGACGACGAGTGCGAGCTCACCACGGATCCGGTCGGTTCGCGCCGCCGCATGTTCTGCGCGACGCCGGTCGCCGGTGGCGCGGCCACGGGAAGCTCGGCGATCACCGACTGAGGCTCGAGCCTCCGTAGGTGCGAGAAGGCCCGCGGCGCCCCGGCGTCGCGGGCCTTTTCCGTTCCGTTTCGTGGAAAAATTCGTGCGGGCGAAGTGGCTTCCGCGCCGAGACTCTGCCAGCGTAAGCGGCCATGACGGCCGATGCCTTGGTCGCGGTTTCGCCTCGCCACGGCGTCCGTCTAGCGGAGGAATTGCTGGGGATCGTCCAGAAGCCCCAGCGCCGCGACTTCGTGGTGCGCACCCTCGCCAAGCGCATGGCGAACGGCTTGCCGCTGATGTCGGCGGAGATCGTGATCGCCGGAGCCGAGACCCGCGCCGAGTTCCCCCTGTCCGCCCAGTACCCGCTGCATTTTCGCAAGACGTACTTCCCCGGAAGGCTGCGCGGCGACCCGAAGGACGAGTTCGCGCGCCAGTCGGAAGCGAGCGAGCTCATCGGCCTGCCGCCGCCCATCGGGTACGGCGAATCGGTCTTTCGTGCCTGTCTCGTGCCCGGCAAACCGTACGCCGCCCTCACGCCGTTCAACGCCGAGCCGGAGGAACGCAATCTGAGGCCCGCGCGCGAGCTCCCGCTCGCCGCCGCGGCGGGGCAGTTCCGGCTGGTTCAAGACGCGTACGCGCTGCTCTTGCGGCTGCACGAAGGCGGGCTCGTGCACGGGGACGCAGTCCTTCAGAACTTCATCGTGTCGCCGTCGCCGCTCGAGATCCTGCCGATCGACTTCGAGGCCTCCCAGCGCCGCGAAGCCTTCGACGAAACGGGGTGGCAAGCCGCGTGCGAGGCCGACGTGGACCCGCTGCTGCGCGAGGCGGTCCTGCTCCAGTGCAGCCTCGGCCCGCAGCCGGGCCCCCTCGCCGAGCACGCGGCTCGCCGCATCCAGAAGCTCTTCCGATCGCCGGAGCGTTTTCTCGCCGCCATCGAGAGCCAGGCGGATCTCGGCGCGTGAAGCTCTGCGCCAGCGGTTAAACGCGACCGGGCGCGCCCGCAGCTCTCGGCTGCAAGACGCGCCCGGTGATGTCGCGCGGCCGTTCGTTCAGCGGATGAACAGCATCTCTTGGTACGTGGGGAGCGGCCACTGGTCGTCGGCGAGGACGCCTTCGAGCGCATCGACCGACTCGCGCAGGCTCAGCATCGCCGGCAGCACCTCGTCGCGCAGGTGCTTCGCCTCGTCGAGCGGCGACGAGGCGCCGTGTCCGTGGGCCGCCTCGAGCTTGCCGAGCTTGTCCTCG
>DASXWF010001564.1:0-1843 GCA_036503835.1 Polyangiaceae bacterium
GCGGAAGGGCAACGACGACGAGGCGCTCGCGATCCTGAAGAAGATCGTGAAGTCGAACGAAGAGTCGCTCGCGCACGTCGAGGATCCGGCGAAGAAGGCCGTGCTGCTCGAGGAGAACGCCGTCCTCGCCGCGTTCCTGCCAAAATCGCTCGGCGTGGACGAGATCGTTTCCGCGCTCGCCGGCGTTCAGGCTCAGGTGAAAAGCGCCGGCAACGAGGGACAGGCGACCGGCATCGCGATGAAGCACTTGAAGGCAGCGGGCGCCACCGTGAGCGGCAAAGACGTTTCCGAAGCGGTGAAACGCCTGCGCGGCTGACGCGCGGTGTCGGGTGGGCTATCCTCGAAAGTCATGCTCGGACGTCGTGCTTTGGGGTGCGGGCTGCCGCTCGGTGTGCTGATGTTCGTGGCGCTGCCCGGGTGCGCCGTGGAGGAGGAGCCTGACTCGCCGGACCCCGGCGAGTCGGGCAGCGGCATGGTCGAGGCGGGCAGAGGCGGCAGCGGAGGAAGGGGAGGCAGTGCGGGAGAGTCCGCCGGCGGGATGACCGGGAAGGGAACGAGCGGTTCGACGGGGAAGGGTGGTACCGCAGGCCAGGGTGGTTCCGACGGCGGCTCGAGCACGGGTGCGGCAGGAACGGGCAGTGGAGGCGACGCGGGCGACGGTCCGTCGGCAGGCGGCGGGAGCGCCGGCCTCGAGAACCCGCTCACGGGCCCCGAAGACGGCCCGCCCGCCGGCAACCCGGATGGCGCCTGTCCGATCCCCGCGGAGGCGGGGCTCGCCGACAGCTCGTCGCCCGATCACGTGGTCGGCGACGGCACGCCCGAGAGCTGCACGAGCGAACGAGTCGTCGCCGCGGTCGCGCTCGGCGGCGTGATCACGTTCGATTGCGGCGAGTCTCCGATCACGATCACGCTCGACGAAACGGCCCGCATCTACAACGACGCGAGCGATCGGGTCGTGATCGACGGCGGCGGACTCGTCACGCTGAGCGGCGCGGGGGCCCGGCGCATCCTCTACATGAACACGTGCGACCCGGATCTGCACTACACGACCGATCACTGCCAGGATCAACCATACCCCGAGCTCACGGTCCAGAACCTGACCTTCATCGACGCGAACTCCGAGTCGGAAACGGAGTACGACGGCGGCGGTGCCATCTGGGTGCGCGGCGGCCGCTTCAAGCTCGTGAACACGCGCTTCTTCAACAACGTCTGCGCGCCGGAAGGGCCCGACGTGGGCGGCGCCGCGGTGCGCGTCTTCAGCCAGTACCAGGGTCAGCCGGTTTACGTCGTGAACAGCACGTTCGGGGGCGCCGAGGGCTTCGGCAACACCGGCTCGAACGGCGGGGGCATCAGCAGCATCGGCGTCTCGTGGACCATCATCAACAGCCTATTTTCGTACAACCACGCCATCGGCGAGGGCGGAAATCCGGCGGAGCCGGGCACGCCGGGCGGGGGCAGCGGCGGCGCCATCTACAACGACGGCGACACCATGACGCTCTCGCTCTGCGGAACGCTGGTCGAGCACAACGACGCGCGCGCCTACGGCAGCGCCGTCTTCTTCGTCAGCAACGACCACAGCGGCACGCTGCGCATCGAAGATTCGGTGATCCGCGCGAACAGCGGCGGCGGCTGGAACGTGCTCCCCGGCATCTCGATGCACGAGGACACGAACCGGGAAATCGTCGACTCGACGATCGAGTGAGCAGCGAGGCGCGGCGCGCGTTACGGCGCGCAGCTCGGCGCGTTGCGGTAGACGGCAAGCTCGTCGTTCAGGACCTCGCAGAGTCCGGTGCAACGCGATTCACCGCCGCCGCCGCAGTACATTTCGACGGGCTCCTCGTCC
>DASXWF010001565.1:0-4323 GCA_036503835.1 Polyangiaceae bacterium
ACAGACTGCGGCTTCCATCTCTTCGAGCGTCGGGGGCGCACCGCAGGCACCGGCGGTGCGCCCCCGACGCTCGAAGAGATGGAAGCCGCAGTCTGTGCGAAGGAGCCCGGTGCCCCCGGCCCTGTGCCTTGTGAAGATCCGGTCGACAGCTGCGAGGCTGAGCTCGACTACATGAAGAGCAGCGCCGCGGCGAATTGCATGCCTGCGTACACGGCCATGGTGACCTGCTACTATGGCGCGCCGGACGAGGAATTCACCTGCAACCCGGAGAACGACGACTATCCGGGCATTACTCCCTGGTATGCCCCTGATTCCTGCACCGCGGAGTACAGCGCGATGCTGAACGCCTGCCCTTGGGATTGAGCGGGTGATTTTCGCCGCCGCGCACGTTCGCTGAGCTGCGCGGCGGCGGAACTCGAGCACGGGCGAAGCGCTCGCAACTAGCGTGACGGCTTCGCCCGTGGCTCCGATCGGGGGCGCAAAGCACCCCGCGTGTCCACGACGAGCTTCGCTTCGGCGACGAGGCGCGCGCGATCGAGCGCGCCGTGATCGGTCACGATCACGACCGCGTCGAACTCCGTGAAACGCGCCGTCTGTTCGACGCTCCGCAGCGACAGGCCCTCCGCTTCGAGCTCCGGCACGTACGGATCCAGGTACGCGATGTCGGCGCCGCGCTCGGCGAGCATGCGCAGGATGGGGAGCGCGGGAGATTCACGCGTGTCGGCGACGTCCGGCTTGTAGGCGACACCGTACACGAGCACCCTCGAGCCGCGGAGCGAGCGCGAGCGATCGTTGAGCGCCGCCGCGACGCGTTCCACGACGTGCTCCGGCATCGCCCGGTTGACGGCGTCAGCGAGCTCGATGAAGCGCGCGTGGTACGAGTGGTCGCGGAGCTTCCACGCGAGGTAGAGCGGGTCGAGGGCGATGCAGTGCCCGCCCGTCCCGGGCCCCGGATAGAAGGGCATGAACCCGAAGGGCTTCGTCGCGGCCGCGTCGATGACCTCGAACGGATCGACCCCGAGGCGCTCGCTCATCAGCGCGAGCTCGTTCGCGAGCGCGATGTTCACGGCCCGGAAGGTATTTTCGAAGAGCTTCACGAGCTCGGCCGTGTCGGGGCTGGTGACGGGGACCAGGGTGTCGACGATCTGCCCGTAGAGCAGGCTCGCCATTTCGAGGCAGGCCGGCGTCGCGCCCGCGATCACGCGCGGCGTGTTGCGCGTCCCGTACGTCGGATTGCGCGGGTCGGTACGCTGCGGGGAGTACGCGACGAACACCTCGCGACCGAGCTCCGAGCGCGCGCCGAGCTTCGGAACCAGCACTTCGCGAGTCGTACCCGGGTACGTCGTCGATTCGAGGACGACGAGCATACCCTCGTGCTGGTGGCGCGCGATCTCGTCGACGGCGGCGACGATGTGCCGGATGTCGGGATCGCGGTTGTGATCGAGCGGCGTCTGTACGCAGACGATCGCGACATCGGTCTCGGCGAGCACGCGCGGATCGCTCGACGCACGCAGGCGGCCCTCCGTGACGTGGGGCCCGAGGCGCTCGCTCGGCACGTCGGGAACGTACGAGTGCCCGGCCGAGAGCTTTCGCACGCGCTCCGAATCGCTGTCGAGCGCCGTGACGCGAAACCCCGCCGCACACAGCTCCGCCGCGAGCGGCAGCCCCACGTAGCCGGCGCCGATCACCGTAATTTGGGCTGTTTTGTTGGTGATTTTGGTACGCAGCGCGGACCCGCCGTTTGGTTCGCTCGTCACCCGAACACCTCTCGCAGCACCTTGGCGGTGGCGGTGGACTTCTTCGCGACCTCGCGCGGCGGGCCGCTCGCGACGATGCGCCCGCCGGCGTCGCCGCCTTCGGGTCCGAGCTCGACGAGCCAGTCGGCGCTCGCCATCACCTCGGGGTGGTGCTCGATGACGACGAGCGTGTCGCCGCGCTCGACGAGTCGTCCGAGCACGCTCGTGAGCTTCTCGACGTCGGCGACGTGCAACCCGGTGGTCGGCTCGTCCAGGACGTAGAGCGTGCGCTCGTGGCGAGCGCCGGCGGTGAGCTCGGTCGCGAGCTTCAGGCGCTGCGCCTCGCCCCCGGAGAGCGTGTGCGAGCCCTGTCCCAGCGTGATGTAGCCCGCGCCGAGATCGCAGAGCGTCCTGAGCGGAGCGACGATGGCGGGGTGATTCTCGAACAGGGCGACCGCCTGCTCCGCGGTGAGGCCGAGGACCTCTCCGGCGGACAGCCCGCGGTAGCGCACGCCGAGCGTCTGCGGCTCGAAGCGCTGGCCGGAGCAAGCCGGACAGGGCGTGACGACGTCGGGCAAGAAGGCCATTTCGTGCGTGATCACGCCCTGCCCCTCGCACGTCGCGCAGCGGCCGCCCTTCGGCGTGTTGAACGAGAAGCGCCCCGGCTCGAAGCCGAGCAGCTTCGCCTCCGGCGTCGCGGCGAAGATCTTGCGGATCAGATCCCAAATTCCGAGAAAGGTCGCGGGCACGGAGCGTGGCGTGCGACCGATGGGCGTCTGGTCCACCGCGAGGGCGCGCTCGAGCGCCTCATGGCCGGTGAGGGTGTCGTGCGCGCCGGGCTCGTCCTCGATGACCAGATCGAGCGCCTCGCGCAACGCGGGCAACAGCACCTGGCGCACGAGCGTGCTCTTACCCGACCCGCTCACGCCCGCGACCACGACGAAGCGGCCGAGCGGAACCGTCAGATCGACCTTCTTCAGATTGTTTTCGCCGGCGCCGCGCAGGCGGAGCTCGGGGTGCGAGCGCGGCACGGCGAGCGGCGAGCGGCGAGCGGGCGGAGCGGCGAGCGCACGTCCCGTCGGGGACTCCCGGTTCCGGAGCACCGCCGCCGGAGCGCCCGCGGCGACGACCTCGCCGCCGCGCGAACCGCCGCCGGGCCCGAGATCCACGAGGTGATCCGCCGCGCGAATCGTGTCGACGTCGTGCTCGACCACGACCACGGTCGAGCCGAGATCGACCAGGCGGCGCAGGTTACCGAGCAGGCGCCCCGTGTCGCGCGGGTGCAGTCCGATGGTCGGCTCGTCGAGCACGTAGAGCGCGCCCGTCAGCCCCGCGCCGAGCTGCGCCGCCAGGCGCAGGCGCTGCATTTCGCCGCCGGAGAGCGTGCTCGCCGGGCGATCGAGCGCCAGGTAGCCGAGCCCGACCTGCTCGAGGAACTCGAGGCGCCGCACGAGCTCGGTGACGATCGGACCCGCCACGAGCGAACGATCGCCCGAGAAGCGCCAGGCACGAACGCGCTCGAGCGCCGAGCGCACCGAACGGTGCGTGTGCTCGTGGTAGCGCTCCCCTTCGACGCGCACCGCGCGCGGGATCGGCGCGAGCCGCGCGCCGTCGCAGTCCGGGCACGGCTCCTCGTAGCGCTGAATGCGCGCGTTCTTGCCCCTGCCCTGCTTCTCCTCCGTCACGATCACGCCCGCGCCCTCGCAGTGCTCGCAGCGGCCCTGCTTGGTGTTGAACGAGAACCAGCGCGGATCGAGCTCCGGAATCGAGAAACCACAGCGCGGGCAGGCGCTGGTCGTCGAGAACAGCTGCTCCGAGCCGCTCTCGGTGCGAAGCTTCAGCTCGCCCTCGCCCCACGAAAGCGCGCTTTCGATCGCGGCGAAGGCGAAGCTCGACGTCTCGGCGAAGTCGCCGATCACGAGGTCGATGGTGTGCTCGGCGCTCTTGGCGAGGCGCGGCGGGCTGTCCGTGGAAACCAGCGCGCCGTCGCAGAACGCCTGCGCGACCTTGCCGCGGTGCGCGGCCGTGAACACGTCGAGGTAAGTGCCCTTGCGCGCTTTCACGACGGGGGCGAGCAGGAAGCGGCGCCCGCGCACGCGGCGCACCGCTTCGGCGACGGCTTCGGGCGTGGTGCGCGTGATCGGCGCGTCGTGATCGGGGCAGTGCGCGGTGCCGACCTTGGCGTAGAGCAGGCGAGCGTAGTGCGCGACCTCGGTCACGGTGGCGACGGTGGAGCTCGCGCCGGCGCGCGAGGTGCGCTGCTCGAGCGCGATCGCCGGCGGAATGCCCGTGACCGAGTCGACGTCGGGACGCGGCATCGTGGGCAGGAACTGGCGCGCGTACGGCGTGAGCGTCTCGAGAAACCGGCGCTGCCCCTCCGCGAAGACCACGTCGAAGGCGAGGGTACTCTTCCCCGAGCCGCTCGGGCCGGTCACCACCGTGAGCGCGCCGTGGGGGATCTTCACGGAGACGTCCTTCAGGTTGTGTTCGCGAGCGCGGTCCACGCTGAGCTCGAGGCGCGCTGGCGCTGCCCGGTCCGCGCGCGGCGCGGCGGTGGAGGCGGCGTCCCGGGCGCGGAGCGCGCGGC
>DASXWF010001566.1:0-26673 GCA_036503835.1 Polyangiaceae bacterium
GCGTTGGGCGCGCTCGAGCCGTTCTGGCCCGCGGCCCTCGAGCCATGGTCGCAGGTGCTCGCAAGTCTCGAAACGGAACGCGACCACGCGCTCGGCGCGCTGGGCGTGGGAGGGCGACCAGAATGAGCGCGAACCACGACACGAAAGCAGTGGCCGAGCTCGAGAGCGAGACGCGTTTTCGCACGATGGCGGACTACGCGCCCGTGCTGCTCTGGATGGCCGGCACGGACGGCCTCTGCGAGTATTTCAACGCGAGCTGGCTCCGGTTCACGGGACGCACGCTCGAGCAGGAGGTCGGCAACGGCTGGGCCGAGGGCGTGCACGCGGAGGATTTCCAGGGTTGCATGGCGACCTACCTCGACGCCTTCGTGGCCCGCCGGCCGTTCTCGATGGAATATCGCATGCGGCGCTACGACGGCGAGTACCGCTGGGTGTACGACCAGGGCGCACCTCGCTTCGAGGCCGACGGCAGGTTCGTCGGCTTCATCGGCTCGTGCGTGGACGTGACGGAGCAGCGCCAGGCGCGCGATGCGCTCGCGGTGCTCACGCGCGAGCTCGAAAATCGCGTGCGCGAGCGCACCGCCATCGCCCAGGAGCGCGAGGTGCTCTTGCGCGAGGTCCACCATCGCGTCAAAAATGATCTGCAGCTCATCTGCAGCCTGCTCAACATGCAGGGCCGCCGGCTCAAGGATCCCGAGTCCGTCGCCGCCCTGGAGGAGAGCGTGGCGCGCGTCCAGACCATCGCGTTGATTCACGAGTACATGTATCAGTCCGAGAATCTGGCGCGCCTGCCGTTCTCGCAGAACATCAAGAGCCTGTCGGCGAGCGTGCTGCGCGTGGCCGGGGTCTACTCGGGCAACGTGCGGCTCGACGTGCAGGTCCACGACGAGGTCACGCTGCCGGTGGATCGCGCGATCCCCTGCGGCCTGATCCTGAACGAGCTGCTCACGAACGCGCTCAAGCACGCGTTTCCGGAGGGCAGGAAGGGCACGCTGCGCGTGATCCTGCGCAAGGAGGGCGACGCGCGCGCCGCGTTGTTCGTGGAAGACGACGGCATCGGCATGACCGTGCCGGTCTCGACCAGCGGCGTCGGCGACAGCCGCGGCTCGCTCGGCTTCCGCCTGATCAAGGCCTTCGCCGAGCAGCTCGGGGCCGAGCTCCGCGTCGTGAGTCAGGGCGGGACCAGCGTGGGCATCGTGTTCGGCGTGACGGAGTGATCGGAACGATGGCCGCCATCCTCGTAGTCGAAGACGAGCGCATCGTGGCGAACGACATCGCCGAGTCGTTGCGCAAGATGGGCTACGACGTGGTCGGGACGGCCGCGTCCGCGGAGGAATGCTTGCGCCAGGCCGCCGAGCACCACCCGGATCTCGTGCTGATGGACGTCCGCATCGAGGGCGACCTCGACGGCATCGAGACCGCGAAGCGGCTGCGCACCCGCTACGGCATGCCGATCATCTACCTCACCGCTTACGCCGACGAGGAGACGGTAGCGCGCGCCTGCGAGACCGAGCCGCACGGTTACATCCTGAAGCCGTTTCGGACCGGCGAGCTTCGCAGCATGATCGAGGTCGCGCTCTCGAAGCACCAGGTCGAATCCCTGCGCAAGCGCACCGCGCTCGCAGAGCGGCTCACTTCGCTCGGTACGCTCGCCGCCGGCGTCGCGCACGAGATCAACAATCCGCTCACCTACATCCTCGGTAACGCTGCGCTCGCCTACCGCGAGCTCGAGAGCCTGACCAACGTCATCCAGGCGCTGAACGACGGCCAAGCCGAGAAGCTCGGCGAGCGGGTCTCGGCGCTCGCAGAGTCGGTGCACGAGATCGAGGACGGCGCCGAACGCATCCGCCGCATCGTGACCGATCTCCAGGTGTTCGCTCGCCCCGAAACGGGCGCGGCGAGCGGAGACGCGCGAGCGGCGCTCGACTGGGCGCTCCGTGTCACCGACAAGCAGGTACGCGAACGCGCGCGCCTCGAAACCCATTTCGCGCCCATGCCGTTGGTCCGCGGCAGCGGGGCACGCCTCGGACAGGTCTTCGTCAATCTGCTCCTGAACGCCGCGCAGGCCATCGACGACGGGCGCCCCGGCGACAACGTGATCAGCGTCACGACCGGGACGGACCAGAGCGGGCGGGCGGTGGTCACGGTGCGCGACACCGGCCACGGCATGCCCGAAGACATTCAGAAACGCATCTTCGAGCCGTTCTTCACCACCAAGCCGGTCGGCTCCGGAACGGGCCTCGGGCTCTCGATCTGCCACGGCATCGTTCAGTCGCTGGGCGGCGAGATCAAAGTGGAGAGCCGCCTGCACCACGGGACGACCTTCCGCGTCTACCTCGCCGCGGCGGGCCCGAGCGAAGCGCCGGAGAGCGAGGCGCCGCAGAGCGCGGGCACGCGCGGGCGCATCCTCGTGATCGACGACGAGCCGCAGGTCGCGAAGACGATGGAGCGAATCCTGCGCGGCCACGACGTACGCACGACCCCGAGCGCCCTCGCGGCGCTCGACATCATCGCGAAGGATCGCACCTTCCACCTCGTCTTCTGCGATCTGGCGATGCCAGACCTCACCGGCATGGATTTCCACGAGCGCCTCAGCAAGCTCGCGCCCGACCTCGCGGAGCGCGTGGTCTTCATGAGCGGGGGCGTCTTCACCGAGCGCGCCGCGGAATTCCTGAACTCCGTCCCCAACCTGCGCATGCCGAAGCCGTTCACCCCGGCCGAGCTGCGGGGCTTCGTCACGACGTTTTTGCGAGATCATCCGCAGCACTGAAGTGCATCGTCACGGCGTCGACCGGCAGAGGCTTCGCCACGAGGTAGCCCTGCATCTGGTCGCAGCCGAGCAGGCCGAGCAGCCGCGCTTGCTCGGCGGTTTCGACGCCCTCCGCGATGACCTCGAGCTCGAGCGAATGCGCGAGCGAGATGATCGTGGTGACGATCGTCATGTCGAGCCGATCGTTCGACATGCGGTCGACGAAGGATCGGTCGATCTTCAGGGCGTCGATGGGAAGTCGGCTCAAGTAGCCGAGTGACGAGTAGCCCGTGCCGAAATCGTCGATCGAGAGGCAGACGCCCCGTTCCTTCACGGCGCGAAGCTTCTCGATGTTGGACGACAGGTTCTCCATCAAGACGCTCTCCGTCAGCTCGAGGTCGACGCCCTGGCGCGCCGACGGGTACTTCTCGAGCGCGGTTTCGACGGAGCGCACGAAGGCGCGCTGGGCGAGCTGAATCGCCGAGATGTTCACGGCGATGCGAGGCGGGGACAGACCCTGCTCGTGCCACGCCGAATACTGCGCGGCCGCCGCCTGGAGCACCCAGTCACCCACGTCCAGGATCAGCCCCGTCTCTTCCAGGACCGGAATGAACTGCGCCGGCGAGATCAGGCCGCGCTCCGGATCGTTCCAGCGCAGCAGCGCCTCGAGCCCCACCGTACGACCCGACTTCAGCTCGACCTTCGGTTGGTAATGAAGCACGAACTGAGCCTCGTCCAGGGCGCGGCGGAGCCTGGTTTCGAGCGTCAGCTTCTCGCCGATGCGAGCGTTCATCGCGGGCGCGTAGAACAGGTACCGCTGTCCGCTCGCCCGCGCGCTCGCGAGCGCCGCCTCCGCGTTGCGCAAGAGAGCGTCCGCGTCGTTCCCGTCCGAGGGAAAGACAGCCGCTCCGGCGCGCGCGGCGATGCGAAGCTCGGTGTCGCGAACCGTGAACGGCGCGTTCAACCCGGCGAAGACCCTCTGCTCGATGAACGCGCCGAGCTCGGACTCCTCGCCGGGTTCGGCCAGGAGCAAGGCGAACGCGTTGGCGTCGAAGCGGGCGAGCGTGTCGCGCTCGCCGAGCGCGACGGAGAGCCGCTTGCCCACCTGGACGAGCAGCTCGTCGCCGCCGCCGCGCCCGAGCGTGTCGTTCACGCGCCGAAAGCGGCTCAAATCGACGAGCACGACCGCGACGCGCCCGCCGCCCGCGCTGCCGCCGTGCACGAGCTGGCGCAACCGGTCGAGCAGGAGCTCGCGCTTCGGCAAGCCGGTGAGCTCGTCGTAGTACGCCAGGAAATCGAGCCGCGCGCTCTTCGCGATGTGGTCGAGCGCGAACGCGACGTTGTCGCCCAGCTCCGAGAGCAAGCGTTGCTCTTCGCTGTCGAAAAAGTCGGGCTGCTGCGCGACGAGTACGAGCACTCCGAGCACGCGCCCGCCCGCGACCAGCGGAAAGAAGCCGGCAGCGCGGCCGCCGCTCTGCGCGAGCTCGCGTGCGAGCGGATCCGCGTGCGAGAGCGCCAGGCTGTCCACGACGCGCGGGCGCCGGCTCGCGACGACCTCCGCCGGATCCCAGGATGTCCCGGCGTTCCAGGCCGCAACCAGCTCCTGGCCCAGCAGCTGCGCGGCCGGCCCGTGCGCGACGGCGCCCGTGAGTTCGCTCCGCTCGGAGTCGACCAGGAACAGCGCGCTCGCCAGCAGTCCGCCGTCCTCGACCGCGATCCGGCACGACTCGCGCATGAGCGTGTCGCGATCCCGCTCGCGCACGATCGCCGCATTGACCGCACCCAGGATGGTGCGAACGTGCGTCAGCCGGCGCAGCGCCCGTTCGATCTCGTGGCGCGCCGTCACGTCGCGCGAGATGCCGACCAAACCTTGAATCGAACCGCCGGGACCGTGCACCGACGCGAGCGTCCGCGAGTAGAAGCGGCGTCCCTCGGGCGTCGCGTGCTCGCGAACCACGTCGACGGCGGAGCGCCCTGCAGCGAGGATCGCCGCTTCCTCGCGCTCGAGCTCCGCCGCCACTTCCGGCGGAATTCCGAGCTCGCCCAGGCGGCGACCCACGGCCAGCGCGGGGTGGTCCAAAGACATGCGCGTCGCGCAGGCACGGTTCACGCGCTGGAAGCAGAGCTCGGGATCCTTGAAGTAGATCGCGTCGGGGATGTTGTTCATCAGGTCGTCGAGCAGCTGGCGTTCTCGGGCGAGCGCGCGCAAGAGCTCGAAGTGTTCGACGCACTTCTGCACGGTGAGCAACAGCTCGGTCCTGTCCCAGGGCTTCGTCACGTAGGCGAAGATCCGGCCGTTGTTCACGGCGCGGATGACCGCGGACAGATCCGCGTAGCCCGTGACCATCACGCGCATGGCGTCGGAGCGCTCGCTCAGCCGGGAGAAGAGCTCGTCACCCGACATTCCCGGCATGCGCTGGTCGGAGATCACGACGGCGAAGTCGCCGTCCGTCTCGAGCGTATCCAACGCGCGCTCGGCCGAGGTTGCTTTCAGCACGTCGTAGTCGTCCGCGAGGACGTCCTCGAGCGCCGTCAGGACCTGCGGTTCGTCGTCCACGACGAGCACGCGGTTTCGTTTGTGCGAGCCTCTCGCCCCGACTGCCGCCTCCACCTGCATCCTAGGTCTGCCCCTTTCCGGCGGCTCCCTGCGCCCGGCCCCGTTCCTTGGACATCGGCAGGCTCACGGTCATGACCGTTCCGCCTTCCCCGGGGCAATCGACGGCGATCGTCCCGCCGTGCTTTTCCACGATCGAGTACGTGATCGAGAGCCCGAGGCCGGTGCCGCTGCCCACGGGCTTGGTCGTAAAGAACGGCTCGAAGATCCGCGCGCGAATCGCCTCCGGGATCCCGGTGCCCGTGTCGGCGACGCTGATCTCGTAGCGTCCGTCACGCGCGCCGGTCGTCACCGTCACCCTGCCCGGCCCCTCGATGGCGTCGAGCGAATTGGCGATCAGGTTCATGAGCACCTGGTTCAAGAGGCCCGGATAACATTCGATCTCCTTCGGCTCACCGAAACGCCGCTCGATCGCGACGCTCTCCTTCAGGCGATGGGAAAGGATGGTCACCACCGACTCCACGGCGTCCTCGATGCTCGCCATGCCGCGCTCGTCGCCGTCCACGCGCGAGAAGGTTCGGAGCTTGACGATCAAGTCACGGATGCGCGTGAGGCCGAGCGTCATCTCCGCGAGCCGGCTCGTGAGCTTTTCCCAGTGCCGCTTGGCTTCGGAAGCGCCGGGGTTGAGCGCCGTCTCGAGCGGGCCGAGGGTGCGCTGGACCGTGTCGAGGTGACTCAGCGCGAACGCCAGGGGGTTGTTGATCTCGTGCGCGATGCCCGCCACGAGCTCGCCGAGCGACGCCATCTTCGCGCTCTGCACGAGCTGAGCCTGCGTGTTCTGGAGCTCCGAGTGGGCGCGCTCCAGGGCGCGCTTGGCGTCCGCGATCTGGCGCTTGCCGTCGTAGAGGTCGAGAAATACCCGCACCTTGCTGCGGAGAATCGTGGTGTCGATCGGCTTGAACAGAAAATCGACCGCCCCGGACCCGTAGGCCTTGAGCACGTTCTCCTGCGTGTTGTGCGTGGCCGTGAGAAACAGAATCGGAACGTCGCGCGTGGCCGGGTTCGAGTGAACGATGCGAGCCACCTCGTACCCGTCCATCTCCGGCATCTGAACGTCGAGCAGAATCAACGCGAACTCGCGCTTCAGCAGCTGGCGGAGCGCGGCGTTGCCGGAGCGAACGCGGTAGAGGTCGCACTCCAGATCGGAGAGCAAGGCATCGAGCGCCACGAGGTTCGCCTCCACGTCGTCGACCAGCAGCACCGCAGGGCGCGGGCTTTCCGCATCGGCGCGCGGCGAGGTCATCACGCCGGATCGGTCCTCGGTCATGCTTCACCCGCGCGGCGAAAGATCCGTTCCTTGGGCGCGAAGCTCGAGAACGTCTCCAATAGCTCGCTCGGCGCCGACTCGCTCGCCCCCAGGCACAGAAAGCCTCCGCGGCGTAGCGCGTCGGCGAACGTGCCGAGCACGCGCCGCCGCAGCGGTTTGTCGAAGTAGAAGAGGACGTTGCGGCAGAAGATCACGTTCATGTCCCCGATGGCGTAATCCGTCGCCAGGTTGTGCTGGAAAAAGACCAGGTTTCGCTTGAGCGCGTCCCTCATCACGATCCGCTCGTAGGCGGCCGAGTAATAGGCATCCAGGCTGCCGGCGCCGCCCGCGCGCAGGTAGTTGTCCGCGAACAGCGCGGCGCGCGCCTTCCGGTACACGCCCTCGCGCGCGCTTTCGAGCGCGCTCGCGCTGAGGTCCGTCGCGTAGATCTGCGTGCGTTCGTAGAGATTCTCCTCGGTGAGCAGAATCGCCGTCGCGTACACCTCCTCGCCGGACGCGCAGCCGGCGTGCCAGATGCGGAGCTCGGGGTAGGTCCGCAACACGGGGACGACGCGCTCGCGAAAGGCTCGATAAAACGGCGGGTCGCGGAACATCTCGCTCACCTGCACGGTGAGCTGGTCGAGCAGGTCCAAAAACCAATCCGGATCGTGGAGCAACCGGTGCTGGATCTCGCCGAGGTGCTTCATTCCGCTGCGGGCGAGCACGGCACGCAGGCGGCGTTCGATGGTGTCGGAGACGTACTCGCGCAAATCGTAGCCGTAGCGCCGGTGAATGGCGTCGAGGACGAGTCCGAGCTCGATGGCTTCAGCTTCGTCCGGCATGCTCGCGGGGCTTCGCTTCCAGGCAGCTCTTGAGCGCGCCGAGCAGGCGCGCCGGGTCGACCGGCTTCGCGAGGTAGTCGCTGGCGCCGGCTTCGAGGCAACGCTCGCGCTCGCCCTTCATCGCCTTCGCCGTCAGCGCGATCGCGGGCAGGCTCGAGAAGCGCGCGTCCGATCGCAAGCGGCGCAGAGCCTCGTAGCCGTCCATCTCCGGCATCATCAAATCCATCAAGACCGCGTTGACTTCCGGGTGGGCGCCGAGCACGTCGAGGGCCTCCCGTCCGGTTTCGGCGACGAGCACGTCCGCGCCCTTGCCGCGCAGCAGCGCCGCCAGCGCGTAGACCGTGCGCATATCGTCGTCGGCGAGCAGGATGTGCTTCCCGCGCAGCGAGATGTCCGGTAGGTGGCCGCCGTTCTCGGCCAGGGGCGGACGCGGCTTCTCGCCCGTGTCTCCGACGTATTGAACGAACAGCCGCACCTCGTCGAGCAGGCGCTCCGCCGACGTGCCGTCCTTCAGCACCACGGTCTCGACGTACGCTTCGACGCGGCGGATCTCGTCGCGCGTGAGCGAGCGCCCGGTGTGCACGACGATCGGAGGCATCCTCGAGTCGCCGCGCGCCTTGAGCGCCTCGAGCAGCCCGAGCCCGTCCATGTCGGGCAGGCCGAGGTCCAGGACCACGCAGTGAAACTGCTCCGCGGCCAGCGTATCGAGCGCAGCTTGCGCGCTCGATACGCGCCCGGCGTCCAGCCCGGCGGTCCGCAAGAGCTCGACGACCGAATCTCCGCCGGCGGGATCGTCCTCGACCACCAGCACCTTCGGCGGCGCGTCCTCGACCGGGTGCGCGAGCAGCAGCCGGACCATGCGCAAGAGCTCGCCGGCGCTGGCGGGCTTGGTGAGATACCCGATCGCTCCCAACGAAAACGCCCGCTCCGGCGTCTCGCTACCGGAGATGAAATGCACGGGGATCGAACGCGTCGACGGATCGCGCTGCAGACGCTCCATCACGGTCCAGCCGTCGATGTCCGGCAGCTTCACGTCGAGGATGATCCCGCGCGGCCGGTTCTTCTCGACCATCCGCAGCGCCTCTTCGCCGTTGCCCGCGATCACTGCCTTGAAATGGCGGGCGCGGATTAGCTCCGCGAGCTGCGCGGCGAAGACGGGATCGTCCTCCACCACCAACAGGTGATCGCCGCGGCTCTCGAGCGTGCTCCGATCCTCCGGGCGAACGGACACGACTGGCCGCGCCGCTTCCATCCCCGCCGGCGCCGCCCGCTCCGGAAGATAGCAAGTGAAGGTACTGCCGCGGCTCTCCAGGCTCTGGACGCGCAGATCTCCGCCCAGGATCACCGACGACTCGCGGGCGATCGCGAGACCGAGCCCGGTCCCGCCGTAACGGCGGTCGGTCCGCGACTCGGCTTGCTCGAAAGGCTCGAAGATGCGCTCTTGCTCCGTGACGGGGATTCCGATGCCGGTGTCCGAAACGGCAAAGGCGATCAGCCGCTCCGGAGCGACCTCACCCGCGGCGAGCACGAGCGGCTCGCGCGGCCGGAAGACGCGGAGCGCGACCTCGCCTTGCTCGGTGAACTTCAGCGCATTCCCGATCAGGTTCACGAGGATGCGCTCGACGCGCTGCCGGTCCGTGGACAGGCACTCCGGGAGACCGTCCTGCACCTCGACGCGAAACTCGAGGCCCTTCTCTCCGGCGCTCGTCGCGAACAGCCGGCGCATGCTCTCGACGATGTCGTAAAGCGGGACGTTCTCGAGCCGGACTTCCTGATGTCCCGCCTCGATCTTGGCGAGGTCGAGGACCTGGTTGATGAGCCCGAGCAGGTCCTTACCCGCCGAGTGGATGGTCTTCGCGTACTCGACCTGCTTCGCCGTCAGGTGCTTGCCTTCGTTCTCGGACAAAAGGTGCGAGAGCAGCAGCATGCTGTTGAGCGGCGTGCGAAGCTCGTGCGACATGTTCGCGAGAAATTGCGACTTGTAGCTGCTGACGCGCCCGAGCTCGCGCGCCTTCTCGATCAAGCTCTCGCGCGCCTGCTCGAGCTCGCTGTTCTGCGCGCTCAGCGCCTCGCGCTGAACTTCGAGCTCTTCGTTCGCCCGGCGCAGCTCCTCCTGCTGCTCCATCAGCTCCCCGTTTCCCGCGACGAGCTCCGCTTCCTGCGCCGAGAGTAGCTCGGTCTGCTTTTGGCTGATCTCGAGCAGGCGCTTCGTCTCGGCACCGGAGCGAGCCACCTCGAGCGCGACGACGATCATTTCCCGCGCGGCGAGCAACAATTCACGCGCGTCCTCGCTGCATTCGCCGAACAAGCCGAGCTCCACGACGGCGAGCGCCTTCTTGGCGCGCACGAGCGGCAGGAACGCGAGCGTCGCCGGCGAAGTCTCGCCGACGCCCGATACGACGCGCGCGTAGCCGGGAGGGACATCGCTCACGATCAAGAGCTCGCCGCCGAGCACGGCCTGTCCCGGCAAGCCCTCGCCCGGGGCGAAGGTCGCGGGCGAGCCCGGCATGTCTCCGCTCCGCGCGTAGGCGGCCGCGAGGACGAAACGCCCGCGCTCGTCGGCGCGGTAGAGCGCGCCGCTCACGGCGCCGATCCGACGCGCGAGATACACGAGCACGCGCCGCGAAGCCTCGTCCGGGGTGAGCTCCGCGCGCAGCTCGTCGGACAGCTCGGAGAGGCTCGCGCGCAGCCAATCGCTGCGTGCCAGGCTGGCCGCCATCTGGTTGGCCTCGCGCGCGACCTTGCCGAGCTCGTCGTGCGTGGTGATCGGGATCGGCTCGCGAAAGTCGCCCGTGGCGAAGCGGCCCATGCCGCTCGACATGTCGCCGAGCGTCCGGAGCACGCCGCGCCCGAGCCAGCTCGACAGCAGTAAGATCAGGCCGAGACCCGCGGCGCCGATCCAGACCCCGTAGCGCGTTCCGGCGGCGACATCGCCACGCACGTCGGCGAAGGCGCGCGAGAGCTCGCGCCGGTCGAGCCGCGCGGAGCGCTCGATCAACGCGTCCGTCGAGCGCTGCTGCGCCTGCATGGCGGAAAGCGCATCCACCAGCGCTTCGCCGCCCTCACCCCGCATCAGACGCCGCGAGACCGCGTACGCCGACTCGTGATACGAGGTCACGGCGTGGCGGAGCTGCGCCGCCTCGGCGGGGGTGAGCGCGGCGCCCGCGGAGGAAATGCTGCCGATGAGCTCGTTCCTGAGCCGGATCGACTCGTCGAGCGCGGCGGCATCCTGCGCCGCGACGGCATCTTGCATGCTCTGCCGCAGCCGCTGAAACTGCGCTTCGAGGCGCGGCCCCAGCTCCAGCTTCGGGACCATCCGCGACTCGACATCCTCGAGGCTCCGGGCTTGCCGGTACCCGAGCCACCCGTTCAGCAGCAACACGGAGACGAAAGCCAGCGTCGTCGCGACGACGATCGCCTTCAGCTTGGTGCGAAACGAGAGGTCCAACGTTCGTTCCCTAGAATTTCACGGCCAACACCTTCGCCTTGCCGATCGCGGTCGAGCCCGAGACGTACCCGAGCGCTCCGGGGCGCGCTTCCACGAAACGGACCACCGCGTCGTCCGAGTCGAGCTCGGGCGGCGGGACCCCGCGCCCCGAAAAGATGCGCTGCTGCCAGTACGTCTTGACCGCCTGCACGGAGCGCCGCAAGACGAGCTCCGAGAACCTGCGGCGCACCAGCGCGTCGGCCTTCTGATCGACGGGGTGGATCGGCTCGTCGTTGGACCAGCGCGTCACGTTCTTCAAGAAGGCATCCGTGAGAAACTCACGCGTCACGCTCGTCTCGCTTCGACCGGGATGCATGATCACGCGGAACTCGGACGGGGCCTCGGCAGCGCGCGAGACACGCTCCGAAAACAGCAAAGCCCCCGGCAGTGCCAGCAGCCGAAGCCGATTGCGTTGGGGGCGCCCTGGAAGCACTCGCAAATCCTCAAAAATAAGCGGTCGTCTTGACCAGGAAGACGCCCCAGTCGCGCGGGAGGGTCGCGGGGTCCTGCCCCGCGTTGAGCACTGCGGAGAGCGCGCCGGTGCCCCGCATGTAGTGGCCCTCGAGTTTGACGAGCCAGTGATCCTCGACGATGTCGTAGCGAGCCGTGACCGCGAAGTCCTGCTGGTACTTCTCGCGCGTGTTCGGCCCCGGCGCCCCGCTCTGCGACAGCGAGTAGTACATGCCCGGGCTGAACCAGGAAGCGGCGCGGTACGAGCCCATGACGTACCAGCGCGTCGCCGTGAGATCTCCGTCGGGCACGAGCGGCGGTCGCACCGTGTAGTCGACACGCCAGCGGCTGTACTCGGCGGCCAGCAGCACGTCGTGAGCGGCGTATTCGACCGATCCGACCCAGAGCAGGTACGGGAGCTCGTAGTCGAAGTTCCCGTCGAAATCCGCCGGGAACTGATTGGCCGCCTGCAGCCCGGCGAGCGCGGCGGGATCGATGCGAAACTCGAGGTCGATTTCGAGCGCCTGCACGCTCGCGCCCACACGCAGGCCGTCGAGCGGCGTGTGCCACATGGCGCGGCCGCCCACGAGGTAAGGAACGTCGATGTCGGTGACCGTCACGCTCGGCGACGCCAGCGTCGTGGAATCGAAGAAGATGGTCCCACCGTACGCGCGGTAATCGAAGGCACCGAAGCCGCCGAGCGGGACGTACCCGTAGAGCTCGACGCCGGTCTGCGCGAGCAAGACATCGCGATTCGCGATCGGATAGACCGATTGCGGTAAGAGCACCGGCACGCGCGCCTGGTCGATGTCGCTCTGCTCGTTGTAGAGCCCGAAGGGGAGCTTCGTTCGTCCTGCCCGCAGGCCCAGCCAATCGAAGAAGCGGTAGTCGAGGTAGAACCAATCGAACTGCGGCTTGTAGTTGCCGATCGGGCCGAGATCGCGCGAGAACAGCTGCATTCCGACGCTGAGCCGGTCACCCAGGTTCTTGGTGAAGTTGATGCCGACCTCGGTGAACTCGAAGCTTCCGCGTTTCGACTTCGCGAGATAGTTGTTCTCGGAGCTCAGCACGAAGCCCTGGCTCACGAAGGCATGGACGTCGACGCCGAGCGCGTTCTCGAATTCGTCTTCCGCGCGGGCGGGAGCGGCGATCGTCAGGCAGAACGCCGCCAACAGGGCCAGACCCCGTTGCTTCGGACGACATGACGCCGGCACGTCGCCCGCCTTGTCCACCCAGGCTACGCGAATTGGATCACGATCGTAGACGAGTGAGTTTTCTTGTCAATCGATCGTACGAGTTCCCGACTTCGTACGATCTCAATCACTCACTGCAATGATTTGAAACAATGCCGCGAAACGCCCCGTGTGCGCCGGTGTGGGTGACTCTCTTCACGAATGATCTCGGTGCTCGCGCCGCGATTCGAACCCGCCCGCGATACGGCGAACTCGCGCAACGCGTGGTTCCGCGGCAGCGCGCGCGGGTCGCTACGATCCCAACGCGGCGCCGAGCGCCATCGCGAGCTGCATGTCCCCGCTGATCTTCAGGCGACCCTCCATCAGGAGCTCGAACGGGTTCTTCGCGCCGCCTTGAATCGCCCACAGGTCCTCGAGCTCGCAGCCGAGCTCGGCGTCCGGCTGATCGGGCTTCGGTGGCACACCACCGATCGTGAGAGTGAGCCGCCGCTCGCCCGCCGGCGCACCGAGCCGCAGGAGCAGCGTGCCGGGCGACTCGCGCAACAGGCGCGCGCGATCGGCGTCGATCGTGAGCACGCGCACCGCCACGAGCTGGCGCTCGAGTCCCGCCTCTTCACCGAGCCGCTCGGCGCCGAGCACGATCACGGCCTCGAAATCCTCGGGGCTCAGCGTGATCAACACCAGGGTGTCGCCGGCCAGACCCTTCGTCACCTCGACCTGACCGTGCGCGAGCCGCAGGGACCAGGAGCCGGCGGGTCCGAGATCGAAAGCGATGGCCCCGGGCGAGCTCTTTCCGGCGAGCGCGGCGCCGAGCTTCGCGACGTGCTGAGGCGCGTACTCTTCGAAAAATCGCGCTGGAGAGCGCGGGATGTCGCTCATCGTTCGCCTACTTCATCAGCTCGCTGATGAGGTGCGTCTCGAGCGCGCCGAGCAGGCCGAATTGGACGCCGAAGCCGTCGGACTTGGTCCAGCGCACGATGCCCGGCAGGCGTACGTCCTTCTTCGCGCCCGGGAGGCGCCCGACCACCGTGATCGGGGTACCGAACGCCGGCTGCTCGCTCGAAACGAGAAACACGCCGCCCACGCTGATATCCTTGGCAGCGGCCTGAAACGGCGGCGCACCAGGGCGCTCGCACGTGAGGGTCACGTCGATCGGGACTCGCGGGTAGTGGCGTTTGTCTTCCAAGTCCGTAAACCTCACGCTTTGGCTTACCGCAGCGAGCAAGTATCTCACTGTCAGTCGGATCGACTGACCTGTCAAGGTGAGCCTCCTTGGGTCTAGGTCAGACTTTTCATGTGGGCGAGAGGGGCCGCGGTCGACTGGGGAAGCATTTTCAGGGTGCGGAGACGCTCCTCGTCGTCCTTCTTTTCGTGCTCGTGGCTGCGGCGCTGGCGGCGCCCCGGCCGACGGCACCGGGCGTCTTGCCGCTACCGCAGGCTGACCGTCGCACATTGACGCGGCTTCTCGTTCGTGATCGGGAGCTCGCGCTCCGGGCGCGGAGCGCGACGTTGCCGTTCGACGTGCGCGCCGTCGGTGAAACCCTTCGCCGCATCGGTGCCGCGCACCAGCCGAGCAAGGGTGGGTCGCCGAGGGGCGCGGCGCTTCAGCCGTCCGCGGGACTCTCCGGTGATCTCGAGTCGATCGCCGCGCGCGCGCTCCGCGAGCACGGCAGCGAGCCGCTCCTCGCCCTGCGCGCGGTTCAGACCGAGCTCTTCGTCGTCGCGACGCACGCCTGGGAAGCGAGCGGGCAGATCCCCGCGGACCTCCGCGAGCTCGGCGGAGATTTCCCGGAGATCGCCGTGAAGAGCCGCTGGCTCGAAGGCAGCAGGCTTGCGCTCGACGACCGCGAGCGCGCCCTGCTCTTCCGGACTCGCTTCGGCGAGCTCACGCGCCTCGGCGACAAGCCGCCATTTCTGGCGACGCTGAACGAGCGGCGCGAGCTCGCCTCGTTCCTCCTGCGCCATCCGACGGGCGCCGACGCCGGGGCTCGCGCTCGTGCTCAGTACCGCGCGATCGGCGAGCTAGCGAAAATCGACCCCGCGTATCCCGCGGCGTTCGCCCGCGGCGTGCTCCTCTATCGGGCCGGCGCGTTCGACGCGGCGGCCGACGAGTTTCGCGACCACCTCGCGACACGCGGCAACGGGGCCTGGTCGCTCCGCGCGAAAAATCATCTGCTGGCGGCGCTCGCGCAATCGCCTCCGGAGGAGTAAACCCTCGCCCCCGCATGCCGGAGCCGGCCCCCGAAGACAGAGCGATTCCCGTCCCGGCCTTCGAGCTTCCCGACGACCGCCGGCTGCTCGGTGTCCAGGAAGCGGCGCGGGAGGCGCTCGCGAAGCCGGGCGGGTTTGCCGTGGTCGGCGCCGCGGGTTCGGGTCACGCGCTGCTCGCGCGCGCGCTGCTCGCGGCGGGCGCGAGCCACGTGCTCTACATCGCGCCCGACGCCGAGGCCGCCCAGCGCGCCACCGAAGATCTGAGGGCGGTCGCGAGCCTGGGACTGCCGCCGGGCATGGCGGCCGACGAGCCTCTGCCGCTGCTCTTGCCGGGCAGCGAGATCAGCCCGTACGCCGAAGCGCATCCGGACCGGCGCATCGCGATGCAGCGCGCCGCGGCGCTGTTCACGATCGCCCGGGACCTGCCGTGGCGGACCGCGGTGGTGTCGCCCGGGTCACTGCTGCGCCGCGTGGCTCCGGCGGCGGCGCTCGCCGGCGCGGCGCTCGAGCTCGCGACGGACGGCGAGCTCGACCTCGAACGAACGGCGAAAGCGCTCACCGCCGCCGGCTATCTGCGGGCGCCGGTCGTCGAGGATCCGGCGAGCTTCGCGGTGCGCGGCGGCGTGTTCGACGTCTGGCCCGCGAACGCCGAGCGCCCCGTGCGCGCCGAGCTCTTCGGCGACCTGGTGCTCTCGCTCAAGCTCTTCGATCCCGACGACCAGCGCACCTCGGACGCGATTCGCTCCGTGTGGCTGCCGCCCGCGCGCGAGACCGTCCTCGGCGAAGCGGCAATCACGCGGGCGCGCGGCGTGCTGCGCACGCTCTGCGACGACGCGAGCTACCCGTCGAGCAAGGCGCGCGGGCTGATCGACGATCTGGCGCTCGGCCGCTCGTTCTTCGGCAGCGAAGGCTACCTGCCCGCGTTCTACGAGCTCGTGCCGCTCTTCTCGTACCTGCCGCCGAAGACGGCGCTCCTGCTCGAGGATCCCCCGGCGCTCGCCCGCGCGATCCTGCGCGAGCTCGAGCAGGCGGAGGTCGCGGCGTCGCAGCGCGGCGGAGTGCCGCATTTTCCCGTCGAGGCGCTCTACGTCAGCGTCGCCGAAGTCGAGGCCGCGCTCGGCCGGTACGCGTACGTCGCGGCACACCGGGCGGCGATCGCGATCAGCAGCGAGGAACAGGGCGTTCTGGGGCGGCTCGAGGGAGCGCCGCTCGACGCGCCGACGCTCGCGCAGCGCGATCACAGCGAGCTCGGCCAGGCCATGACGCTCGCGCGCGCCGCGCACAAGCAGCACGCGTCGCTCGAACCGCTCGTGGAGCGCATCGCCGCCTGGCGCGACGAAGGTCTCGCCGTGCTGCCGGTCGCGCGCTCGGCGACCCAGGCCGAGCGCATCGGGCTCTTGCTCCGCCACCGCGGGGTGGAGCTCGAGGTGCCGGTCGCGCCGCTCGGACGCGGCTGCATCGCGCCGCTCGAGCGCCTGGTGCTCATCACCGACGAGGAGATCTTCGGGCCGCGCGCGCACCGTTCGCCGCCGCGCAAGCGCTCGTCGCGCGCCTTGCTCGAGGATCTGCGCGCGCTCGCGCCCGGCGACTACGTGGTGCACGTCGAGCACGGCATCGGCAAATACGTGGGGCTCGAGCGGCGCGAGGTCGGCGGCGTCGGGCTCGAGCTCATCGTCGTCGAGTACACGGGCGGCGACAAACTGTTCTTGCCCGTCTACCGCCTGAACCAGATTCAGAAGTATTCGGGCGGCGACGGCACGCCGCGGCTCGATCGCCTGGGCGGGCAGACCTTCGCGAAGACCAAGGCCAGCGTCCAGCGGCGCGTGCGCCAGATGGCGGACGAGCTCTTGCGGCTCTACGCCGAACGCACCGCGCTCGAGAAGACGCCGCTGCCGGCTCCCGACGACGACTACGCCGCCTTCGAGGCCAGCTTCCCGTTCGAGGAGACCCGCGACCAGGCCGCCGCCATCAGCGAAGTGCTCGGCGATTTGCAGAGCAAGAAGGTGATGGACCGCCTGGTTTGCGGCGACGTGGGCTTCGGCAAGACCGAGGTCGCGCTGCGCGCGGCGTTCTTGATGGCGCTCCACGGCCGCCAGGTCGCGGTGCTCTGCCCGACCACGGTCCTCGCCCAGCAACACTACCAGACCTTTTCACAGCGCTTCGGCGATTGGCCGATCCGCGTGAAGGCGCTGAGCCGCTTCTCGACCAAGAGCGAGGCGGTCGAGACCGTGAAGGGCCTGCGCGACGGCACCGTAGACGTCGTGATCGGCACGCACCGGCTGCTCTCGAAGGACGTGCACTACAAGAACCTCGGGCTGCTCGTGGTGGACGAGGAGCAGCGCTTCGGCGTCACGCACAAGGAGCGCATCAAGCAGATCCGCGCCAGCGTGGACGTGCTGACGCTGAGCGCGACGCCGATTCCGCGCACGCTCCAGCTCGCCGTGGGCGGCCTGCGCGACATGTCGATCATCGCGACGCCGCCCGTGGATCGCCGTACGATCCGCACCCTCACGAGCCAGTTCGACCCGACGCTCGTGCGCGAGGCGGTCGAGCAGGAGCTCGCGCGCGGCGGCCAGATCTTCTACGTGTACAACCGCGTAGAGGGCATCCACGAGCGCGCCGAGCGCCTGCAGGCGCTCGTGCCCGGCGCGCGCGTCGCGGTGGCGCACGGTCAGCTCACCGAGGAGCTGCTCGAGCGCACCATGCTCGGCTTCGTGGAAGGCGAGTACGACGTGCTGGTGGCGACCGCCATCATCGAGAGCGGCCTCGACATCCCGCGCGCCAACACCATCATCGTCGATCGCGCGGACATGCTCGGCCTGGCGCAGCTCTACCAGCTGCGCGGCCGCGTCGGGCGCTCGCGCGAGCGCGCGTACTGCTACCTGCTCGTGCCGCCTCCGAGCCAGCTGAGCGACGAGGCGCGCGCCCGGCTCGAGGCGCTCGAGCGCTTCAGCGAGCTCGGCTCGGGGTTTCACCTCGCGACGCTCGACATGGAGCTGCGCGGGGCCGGCGACGTGCTCGGGGCCGAGCAGAGCGGCTTCGCGGCGAGCGTCGGCTTCGAGCTCTTCTGCCGCATGCTCGAGGAAGCGACGCTCGAGCTGCGCGGCGAGCCGGTCGTGCACGAGGTCGAGCCCGAGCTCAGCTTCGACGTGGAGGCGCTGCTCTCGGCCGAGTACGTGGCCGAAGTCGGCGTACGGCTCTCGCTCTACAAGCGCTTCGCGAGCGCCGCGGACGAAGCGGAAATCGACGAGCTCGCGCAGGAGCTCGAGAACCGCTTCGGCGCTCCGCCGCTCGAAACCAAGCGCTTCGTCGAGCTCATGCGCCTCAAGGTCGAGCTCCGGCGCCTGCGCGTGCTCGGCTGCGAGGCCTCCGCGAAGAGCGTCAGCCTGCTCCTGCGGGACGATACCCCGCTCGACCCGGCCAAGGTGCGCGAGCTCATCGCCCGCAAGCGTTCACCCTACCGTCTGACGCCGGACGGCCGCCTCACGCGCCGCCTGCTCGAAACCGAGGCCGCCGCCGACGGCCTCGTGCTCGCCTCGAAGACGCTCGAGGAGTTGCTCGCCTGCGTGGGCTGAGCCTCAGCGCGCCGCGCGCCGCCTTCGGACGCCGAACAGGGCGCCGAGGGCGAGGGCGAGCAGGCCGAGCTCGCTGCCGGTGCCGCGCGCAGGCGACAGGGCGCAGCCCCCGGCTTCGGTGGTCTTGCCGGAGTCGCCGTCGGCGTTGGCCGGGTCCTCGCCCCTCGGCGCCGTGGGCGGAGCACCGTTGCCGTCGTCGTCGCCGCCCGTGGCGGGGCCGCCCGAGCCGTCCTCGGCGAAGCCGCCGGGACCGTCGATCCTCGAGTAGGGAGGCGCGCAGACTTTCGCAGGATCGGCCGGCTCGCAGCCGCTCGTGCCGTCGGCCCCGGACCAGCAAACGCCTTCGGAATTGTCCTCGCAGGTCCAGCCTTCGAGGCAATCGTCGTTCGTCGTGCAGCCGACTTCGATCGCCACGCACATGCTCACGCCCGAAGGCTCGAAGACACAGTCGGGGGGTTCCGGCGCGGGCGTCTCACCGCCGTCCGGAGGCGCCGGCTCCGCCGCGTCGTCACCGTCGCCCGGCGTCGGCTCGCCGCCGTCGGAGGGCGTGCCGCCGCCGGCGGAGCCCATCGAGCCGGAGCAACCGCCTTGCAGCTGCTCTTCGCAGGTGAAGCCGGGCCCGCAGTCGGCCGCTGCCGTGCAGGGGACCGCCCAGCGCGGCGCACAGATCGAGGTCGAGACGGTCGTGCAATTGGTCGGCGCCGCAGGCGCACAGTCCGCGGCCTTCTCGGCGTCGCTTGCCTCGTCCTCGGCACCGCCCGCGTCGTCGCCCGGGTCGGCGCCGGTACAGCCGGGGGATTCATCGCATTCCTGGCGAGTCTCGGTGTGGCAAACCATGCCGGAGCCGCAGTCGGCGTCGCTCGTGCAGGTGGACGGCACGCAACCCTGGGCGACGGAAGGCTCGCAGGGCGCGAACTCCGCCGCGTCGCCGGCGTCGTCGCCGTCACCGCGGTCAATCGCCGGACAGCCGAGGTCGTAGGTCTCGCACTGATAACCCTTCGGGCATACTTGATCACCGCAGGCTTCCTGCGCCGAGGCCTGGGCGCTCGTGAACAGCGGCACGGCAAAGCACAGGGCGAGTAGGTTCTGAGCCACGAGCGAGCGGTGAAAATTCATGGTGGGCGGAAACTCCTACGAGCAGGGGAAGCAGAACGCGTGCCGTCCGGATTGCTCTCGAATTCCGGCGACTTTCGAGCATCGAGCAGGGGACGACTCTGACAGCGATGTCAGCCCTGGGCCAAACCTGTGCCAGCTGCGGCGACCGCGGGACCCGAAACCCGGAACCGGTACCGCTACCGGCCCATGTGGTGCTGTTCGAGACGGCGGGACTCGTCGATCAAGCGCTCGAAGATGCGCCGGATCGTCCCCGGCTCGAGCGGAGGTTGGGCGTGCGCCGTCAGGCGCTCGAGCATCTTGCGCTCGCGTTCCGGATCGTAAACGGCGAGTCCGTGCCGCGACTTGTACTCGCCGACCGCGAGCACCAGGCGCACTCGTTCCGCGATGAGTTCGAGCAGCTTGAGGTCCACCGCGTCGATGGACCGGCGCAGCGATTCGAGATCGGGCTCGCTCACGCGCGCAGTCTAACTCTACTTCGGCAGTCTTGGCACGAGTTGAGTGAGCGGGGCGTTCTTCAACGAACCACCGTCTCGCAGCCGAATACCGCACGCGCCTCCAGGATCTCACCCGACCGCAGGTCGGTACAGGCGTCGCCGTTGACCACGATCCGGGAGTCGCCCACCCAGGACCAGCCGTCCTCGGCATCCTGCGGCACGAGCTCGCCGTCGAAATAAACATTCACGAAATCGGGGTCGTCCGGCGCCGACTCGAGGTCGATCTCGCAGCGGATGGCGAATCCCGTCCCGATTGCGTAAAGCGCTTCGCGGAGCTCATCCTCGTCGGTGGTGGCGTAATACGGAAGCTTTCCTTCACGAGGCCGTCCGCCGGCCTGCGCCAGGCGCCCGAGCAACGCCGCGTAGGCCTCCGCCCCGGGCATCCCCACCACGTAGGTCGAGATGCCGCTCTCCGCGAGTTCGAGCACCGCGCTCTCGGTCTCGTCCGCGTCCACACAGTACGCGTTCGAGCCCTCCCCCGTGTTCGCGGGATCACAGCAGTTGAAGGTGTCGCTGCAGAGCTGATTGCCGAACGCAGCCTGCTCGATGTTCAGCGTGCAATCCTCGGCGTCACAGCTGGCTTCTCCGTTGCAATTCGGCGCACCGTCGGTGATGAGCACGACCGCCGTGCGCCCCTCGAGCTCCTCGAGCGTGGGGCGAAGCGCGTTCAAGGTGAGCGACGTCGGCGTTCCGCCTTCCGGCAGGAACGCACCGAGGCGCCGCGAGAACTCGGTGAGCTGGGGATTCTCGCGCTCGCCGCAGGCAGGCAGGCTACCGAGCGTCGCCGGAAAGAATTCGGTACCGGGGCGGCACTCCTCCGGCGCCTCGAAGGAGGGGAAGACGGCGCCTCCGTAGCGGACGCGGTGTCCGATGTTGCGCAAGAGCTCCGAGATCACCGCGCGCGCCGCCTGGAGCTTCGTGCGCGTCGAGCCGCCGCCCACGCTGCCCTCCATGCTGCCCGAACGATCGATCACGAAGTAGAGATTCGGGGGCTGGAGGACCTCCTGCAAGAACGTCTCCCCGCAGAACTCGCCGCAAGCGGCTTGGGGCACATCGATCCCGATACCGCCGTCGTCCTTGGGTCCGGGGTCGACACCCACCTGATCCGCCGGGTCGGGGCGGTCGCGGCCTCCCGAGCACGCGGACGCAAGCATGCCGAGCACCAACGCGGGAGTCCGGCAGAATCGCATCACCCAAATGGAGAATAGCGCGGCTTGACGCGCGTGGCTCCCCGGACGCTTTCCTCTCGATGAAACGCGGCCTTGAGCGTCGGAAGCCGAGCGGTGAGAATGCGCGAACCTCGTGCGCGAAGCCCTCACCCACGCCCTCGCGGGCCTCGCCTGCCTGCTCTTCGTGCTCGGCCTGACGGACACGCCCCGGCTCGAAATCCAGGCGATCGCGGCTCCGCAGGCCCCGGTCGACGCGACCGCCCGCGACGCCGTCCTCGAGGTTTCCGTCACGAACGCGAGCGACCAGCCGCTCGAGGGCGCGAACGTCGAGCTCTTTTGGGAGCGCGAAGGCGTCGAGTACTTCGTGGGCTCGGGGGCGAGCGATCGCGGCGGCGGCGTGCGCCTCACGGGACTGCCGCGGGGCGTGAGCTGGGTGCTCGTCAGCGCGAGCGGCTGGGCGCGAAAATCCGCGCGGCTCACGCTCGGCGCGGGCGTGACGCGCTTTTCGGCCAAGCTCGAGCGCGAGGCGCACCTGAGCGCCCGCGTCACCGACGAGCGCGGCGAGCCGATCGCGCGCGCCACGCTGCTCGTGACGGCGGACGACCCGCTGCCGTTCGGCGCGCTCACGGGCCCCGACGGACGCGCCCGCGTCGGACGCCTGCCGAAAGCACCGTGGACGGTGCGGGCGTCCGCGCCGGGCTACGAATCGGTCGAGCGCGACGGCGTCGAGAACGAGGTGACGCTCGCGTTGCGGCGACTCGCCACGCTCCGGGTTCGCGTCGAGAAGCGCGACAAAAGCCCCGCCCCCGGCGCGATCGTCTCGATCGCCGGCTCGACGCTCTGGCCGGCCCGGCGCACGCCGGCGGACGCGGAAGGCCGCGCCAAGATCTCGGGATTGCTCGCCGGGGCCTACGATCTCGAGGCGCGGCTCGGGAGCGACGTGTCGCAACCGATCGTCGGCCTCGAGCTCGAGCGTGGGGCGGAGCTCGACGTGACGCTGACGCTCGATCCGGGCCGCTTCGTGACGGTGATCGTCACGGACGGCGACGGCAAGGCGCCGGCGCTCGTCCCGAACGCGGACGTGGTGCTCACCCCGAGCGGCGTCGGATCGTTTCCGTTGCTGGGACGCACCGGCAACGACGGAAGAGTGACGCTCGGTCCGATCGCGGCGGGGCCGGCGACGCTCGCGGCGCGCGCGGAAGGCTTCGTATCGAGCGCGCTCGTGCCCGTACCCGAGAGCACGAGCGAGCCGGTGACGGTCGCGCTCCTGCGTGGAGCCACCCTGCGCGGCGACGTGGTGGACGGACGCGGCTTTCCGATCGAGGGCGCCAGCATCGAAATCGTCGGCACGGACGCGTTCGGCCTGCCGGTTTCGGAGACGCCGCTGCTCGCGGCCTTTCGGCGCACGCACTTCGACTGGGCCCTGGCCGGCCCCTCGCCGCTGATTCCGGCCGGCGAGCTCGGCGTGATGCCGGGCCCGGTACCGCCGATCCCGAAGGCCGGCGTGCGCGTCGAGCCCGGAGCCGATCTGTGGGCGCTCGCGGACGCTCCGCCGCCTCTCATCGAAGCCTGGGTGTCGCGCTCGGACGGGAGCTTCGTGGCCCGGCCGGTGACGCCCGGTCGCGTGCGCGCGGTCGCCCGCCATCCGGACTACGTCGAGGGGGCGAGCGAGCTCGTGACCGTCGCCCCGGGCGGCGAGGCACGCGTGAAGGTCGTGCTGCTCGCGGGCGGGACGCTCTCGGGACGCGTGCTCGACGACCGCTCACTACCGGTCGAGGGAGCCGATGTCGAGGTCGCGAGCTCGCGCACCTCGAGCGTAAACACGGTCCTGAGCGGCCGTGACGGCAGCTTCGAGCTCACGGGCGTTCCCGCGACCGCCGTCATTTCGGTGCGCAGGGCGGGCGGCGATCGGCGCGTCGCCTTGCGCAAGGAAGTCGAGGTTCCCGAAGGCAAGCGCACCGAGATCGAGCTCGTCCTGCCGGCGCCGCGCGATCCCGTGCGTTTCGTCGTCACCGACCCCGACGAGGATCCGATCGAGCTCGCGGAAGTGACCGTGCTCTCGCTCGATCCCGAGGTACCGCTGCGCGAGACCTCCTTCACCGATTCGGAAGGCGGCACGGAAGTCTCGGACGCGCGCGGTCTCGCGCTGCGCGTGGTCGTGGAAGCGCCCGGCTTTCCGAGAAAAGCCCTCTTGCTCGAGCGCGCGCCCGAGGCGACGCACGTCGTGCTCGAACAAGGTGTGATCGTCGAAGGCTCGGTCACCGCCGTGCGCGGCCGCCGTTTCGTCGAGGGCGCGCGCGTCACGCTGCTCTCCGAAGGCGCGCGCCGCGTCGCACAAACCGACGCCGAAGGCCGCTACCGCATTCGAGAAGTCGCCGCGGGACCGGCCAAGCTCAGCGTCAGCCATCCCGACTACGCCACGGCCGTGCGCGACCTCGCCGTCGCGCCCACGGGCCGCGCCGATCGGGCCCTCGAGCTCGATCCCATCGACCTCAGCGAACCCGGCAGCGTCGAAGGCGAAGTGGTCGACGCGGACGGCAACCCCGTGGGCGGCGCGCGCGTCTCGATCGGCCGCGCCGAAGCCTACCTGCCCGCCGGGACCCTCCCGCCCGGCGTGGCCCAAACCGACGAGAACGGCCACTTCGAGCTCTCCGGCGTCCCCGAAGGCCGCCACCTCATCGAAGCCTTCTCCACCATCTCCGGCCGCGGCCGCGTCAAAGACATCGAAGTCAGCGCCAACCGCGTCACCGACGGCATCAAGATCGTCCTCTCGCCCGCACCGAGCGAAGACACCCTCGCCGGCGGCAACATCGCGATCACCCTCGGCGAGCGCGGCAGGGGCGCGTCCCTCGAAATCGTCGTGACCCAAGTCGCTGCTTCCAGCGAGGCCGAGCGCGCCGGCCTCGCCTCCGGCGACATCCTCGTCGGGATCGACGGCACGCGCCCCTCGAGCATGAGCGACGCACGCAGCCACCTCGCCGGCCGCGCCGGAACGGACGTCGTCATCGAGCTCCTGCGCGGCGAGGAACGCGTGGTCTTGCGCGTCGCCCGCGAGGTCGTGCGACGGTAGAGCTTGGGGCTTGGGCTGTGTAGGTAGCCTCAGGAAATGTGTTGGCCTGACGGAGGCCGCCAAGACGCCAGAGAGACGCCAGGGCCCGCCAGCGGGGTTTTGTGGTGATTCACGCTACGTGGCACGGAGTGCAACCCACCCCCCAATCCTCTGGCGGGCCCTGACGTCCTTCTGGCGCCTTGGCGGCAAGAAAAGCCCTCACCGCCGTCCCAAACATCGCTCTACGGCAAGAACCTGAAGGCATCGATCAGATGCCTTCCGCTCCCACTCGCGACGTTCAGGGCGATCTTGACGCTCAGGTCGTTGAATGGGGCGCTGGTCAGCGCGGTACGAATCCAGGCAGGAACCGCCATCGTGATGGTGTTGTAGGTTTCGAGAGGGAGGCCCGTGAGCTCGACGGTTCCGATGGGCGCGTTGTAGAGGTTACGTGACGGAGCGGTCACGAACACGCTGACCTGGCCGTGCCAGCTTTGTGGCTGTAGCTGCGGAAGGAGCAGGTCGAATTTCAGCTGGCTGCCGACGCTGACGCTCTGGCTCGAAAGCGCCGCGCTCGTGAGGGTGGCGTAGGCGATGTTCGAAACGCGCAGGGCCGCCGCTCCTTGCGTGACCGGGCTCGTCACGCTCGCGAGCGCACCCGAGCTCGCCGTCCAGTACGATGCGCTTTCGAAGCCGAGGATCGGGTTGCCGTTCACGACGCCACCCGCCAGGAACGCCACCGGGAGGGTGTAGGCACCCAGGCTCGTATGTCCCCGGAAGTATTCGAGATTGAAGTCGGACGCTTCCAGGAAGAGGTAGCGCACGCGGCTTTGATGCTCGACGCGCAGGAGCACGTCGGTGTTTTCGTGCCAGGGCGAGAGCTCGCCCGCCGAGAAGGGATTGCGACCCACGCTGATCCTGCCGGCCGCGTCCGACGTGAGCGTCTGCGAAGGCGTGGGCGAGAAGTTCTTGCCGTAGAGCTGTCCGTTCCCTTGCGACTGGTAGATGCGCACGTTCGCGGAGGCGAGCGGCGCGTTGTTCGCGGCGTCGACGAGCGTGATTTGGTTTTGGGTGGGAAGGTCGTTCAGGTACGCACCGAAGTTGCCGGGTGCGTTGGCGTTGCCCGCCACCGCACGCGCGCCGGCGATGCGGTTCAGCGCGAACACGCTGTACTCGTCGACGAAATCGCGCTCGGTGTTCATCAAGCCGTGCTGGTGCGTGGCGTACACCGTGTCGGCGGTCACCATCGGCAGGAACGGCGTCCCCACGATCGACGCACCGCCCTCGAGGTGCGGAATGCCGTCGCGCCCGAGACCCGACGGATCCTGGTGCACGTTGAAGCCGTAGTTGTCGACCAGGTAGCGCGCGTGGCCGAGCTCGTGGATCAGGCTCTCTTCGTAAAAGAAGGCGTTCTGGAGCGTGGCGCTGGTGGTGTTTACGTAGAGATCCCCGTCGAGCAGGCTTCTCGGGAAGCCCCACTGGAGATCCACCGTGTGATCGGCGAGGTCCGGGTGATTCGTCGGCTGGCCACCCGCGAGCGGCAGCGCGCCGTTCGGCACGATCACGATCTTGTCGAGACGGATGCGATCGAGCACGGCCGCGTTCGCGAACAGCACGTCGTTCCAGCGCGTGACCTGGCGCTGGGCCCAATTCTCCCAACACGTCGAACGGGCACCGGCGAGCTCGCGCTGGTGAGCGAGGAAGTAATCGTAGACACCCTGCTCCACCCAGAGCCCGAGGTTCACGGCGTTCGAAACGACCGTGAGCTCGTTGTTCTGCTCCTCCTCCTCGCTCACCGTGTTCGCCGTATCGATCACGAGGCGCACGCTGTGACGGTCGAAGTCCCAGGTCCGCGCCAGGTCGACGTTCACGCTGGCATTGGCAGCGACGCTGAACGTCCCCTGCGCCACCTGCGCCCCGTCCCAAAACCAGCGGTACTGCACGTTACTGCGCGCCGAGCTCGAGAAATTCCGGACCACCCCTCGCCACGTGACCGATTGCCCGACGCTGGGCCACCCGTCCCGCGTCGGATTCGTGCTGCCCTCCACCCAACTCAGAATCGGCAGGCGCTGCACGTAGGCCACCGTGAGATCGTTCGTGGTGGCGAGCGCCTGACCGAGGTCGCTCGTGCACTCACCGAAGCAGCCGGCGCCGTCACCCGAGCCACCGCAGCCCGAAAGCGCGGTCGCCGCGACGGCGAGCGCGAAAGAACCCAAATAGTTCCGCATGCCCAGTGAGAGCCCCTCCACTCCCAAACCTTCGCTCGTCACCGAGCTCACTCACCGAGCTGACGAGCGGTCAGCGAATCCTACCGGCGAGCCGGCTATCGTCTCTCACTTCGGCTTCGCGCTGAACTCGACCATCACCGGAGCCTCGTTCTTCACCTTGCCCTTCAGGGAGGTGGCGATGGTTTCGGTGATGCTCTTCACGAGCTTGCCTGCGCCGTCGCGCGGATGGATCTCGAACTTCTCGAGCTCGACC
>DASXWF010001567.1:0-7535 GCA_036503835.1 Polyangiaceae bacterium
ACTGGCCGTTCACGTTCGAGAGGTCGAACGTGCAGCTCTTTACGTTCGAAAGCGCGGAGCGGAGAACCTCGATCAGCTCTGCCTGATTGGTGCTTTCCGGTGCGTAGATGGTCGCGGTGCCGTCGGCCTCCGAGTAGGTGGCGATTTCCTGACCACGTTCGTTTGGCTTGCCCGTGAGCGCGAAGTCGGCGGCCCAACCGGGCCGATCGCGACATTGATCCCAGAGCGCGTTCGGATCCGTCGTGCCGACGCGCATCACGGGCTGCCCGTCGCCCGCGTTGGCGAACGCCTGCAGCACCTCCGGCCCGAGCGCACTGACGTTCACTGGCGCGGGCATCCCGAGGATCAGCGTCTTGATGCCCTGCTCGGCGAGCGCCTGTAGCTTGTAGATGACCGAGTCCGGCGGGCAAAGCTTGTTCAAGTCATCGCAATAGTCTGGCTCGCCGTCGGTGACGAACAGGATGAAGCGATCGCCGGGTGAGTCGTCGGCAAGCAGAATGTCGCGGACCACGTCGAGCGCCGCGCTGGTCGGCGTCTCGCCCTTACGAAGACCACCAAGCGCGTTGTACGCGGTCGAGATCGAGTCGTAGTTGTTGAAGTCGGGCGTCACGGGATTCATGTTCGGGCATTCGGGGCCGTTGGTCTCCTCGCCGCCGAACGCGCTGAACCCGAAACGCACCTCGCCTTGCAGCGCCTCGATCAGTTCGAGCGCCGCGTCCTTGAGCGGGAACCACGAGGTGTTGTTGTGGTCGCTGCAGGCGTTGTCGATCTCGCCCATGCCTTCCTGCTGACAGTCGAACATGCTGCCGGATTGATCGACGAGCATGAAGATCGTCGGGATCTTCGGCGCGAACGTGTAGTTCGCCATCTGGCACGGCATGCTGCCGCCGCTCCCGCCCGCCGCGCTCGCGCCGGCAGCGCCGCTCGAGCTGCCTCCGGTCGCGCCGGTCGCGTCGCCGCCCGTTCCAGCGCCCGTGCCGCCGACTCCGCTCGTGTCACCCCCCGTACCGGTGCCGCCCGTGCCGGCACTGGGACCAGTTCCACTCGTTCCGGGATCGGTTCCAGCCGTGCCCGTGCCGGCGTTCCCCGTGCCGCCTGCCGGTGAGCCCGTGCCCGCCGTACCCGAGCCGCCCACTCCGTCACCGGCGGTCGACATCACTCCGTCGTTGCCGCTCTTGCGGACGGGGTCCGACGAGCAGCCGGCGAGTGACGTGCCGATGCCGGCCACCGTAACGAGTGAGGCGCCGATGAGACGAACGATGGGGGGCGAACCGGTGGACCGCATGAAGGGGACCCTCCTCCCGGGGGCTACGACCGAGCTCTTGGCAGACGAACGCTCATGCGCCGGCGTGCTCACGGGTAACAAGGAACGTGATCCTCTTCTTAGCATGGAATTTCCGTCAAACCGCTCGGGGGTCCGGTCGCGCTTCCGTCGCGCAGGGCACGGGCACGGCCCCGCGTTTGCGGGGAACAGGCCCTAGTGGGAGATCGCGGGGTGGACGGCTCTAAAAAGCATTCAGGGCGGGCGATCGGATGAGCTTCCCCTTCAATTTTTTAGTGCTGCTTTCGAGCCATCACGGCTGGCAGTGGTGCTAAGCGAAGCTTGGAAGGCGAAGAAGCAATGGCTCAGCGCAAGCGCTACTTGTTCGTGTGCGTGAATCGTCGGCCCGACGGGACGCCGAAGGGCTCGTGTGCGGCGCGGGGAGGGGAGGCGATTCACGCCCGGCTCAAGGGACTCCTCAAGGAGCGCCGGCTCGCGGACACCGAGGTGCGGACCTGCACCTCGAGCTGCCTGGACGTCTGCTGGGCCGGGCCGGCGATCGCCGTAGAGCCTGACCACTACATGTACGGTCGCGTGAAGGAGGGGGATGTCGAGGCGATCATCGACGCGCTGGCGTCCGGCACGCGGGTGGAACGCCTGGTTCTGGCCCCGGAGGACTACGTCATGCCGCGCGAGCTCGCAGAAAAGTCAGAAAAATCCAAGGGTTGAGCAGAATTCGGCCCGCGGGTATCTCTGGGAGTTCGTCGAGGGTCCGGCGGACGGTGAAATCGCGGGAGCAGGTCCGCTGACCGGTCGGTGTTGACAGGAAGTCGTCGTCAGCGACAGAATATCAGTCGATGGACATGATGTCTGCGTCGGGTGACGGATCGGCACGGCTGGGGGAGGCGGGGTCGGACGGAGAGACGACGGTGCTCGTCGTCGACGACGAGGCGTCGAACCTCGCCTCGCTGCAGAAGATCTTCGAGCGCGAGCGGATGCGCGTGCTCGTCGCGGACAACGCCAAGAGCGCGCTCGAGATCGTGCGCAAGCAACGCGTTCAGGTCGTGCTCACGGACCTGATGATGCCGGGCACGAGCGGGCTCGAGCTGATGCGCGCCGTGAAGGAGGTGGCTCCCGACACGGAGGTCGTGATGATGACGGCCTACGGCACGGTCGAAACGGCGGTGCAGGCCATGCGCGACGGCGCGTACGATTTCGTGGAGAAGCCGCTCAAGCGCATGACGATCGTGAAGAGCGTGCGCAAAGCGGCCGAGCGCCAGTCGCTGGTCGTCGAGAACCGCTCGCTCAAGCAAGAGCTCCGCCTGCTCACCGCACGCGAGATCGTGGGGCAGAGCGCCACGCTGCGGCGCGTGCTCGACATCGCCACGCAGGCGGCCCCGTCGAGCGCGACCGTGCTGATCCTCGGAGAGAGCGGCACCGGCAAGGAGCTTTTGGCGCGCTTCATCCACGGCAAGAGCAGCCGGGCGGGCGGGCCGTTCGTGGCGGTGAACTGCGCCGCCATCCCCGAAAGCATCCTCGAAGCCGAGCTCTTCGGACACGAGCGCGGCGCGTTCACCGGCGCCGTCGCTCGCCGCGAGGGTCGCTTCGCGCGCGCCAAGGGCGGCACGCTGTTCCTCGACGAAATCGGCGAGCTCAGCCCGGCCGTGCAGGTGAAGATCCTGCGCGTCTTGCAGGAGGGCGAATACGAGCCGGTCGGCGGCAATACCGTGAAGAGCGACGCGCGCATCATCGCCGCCACGAACCGCGATCTCGCGGCCGAGGTCGAAGCGGGGCGCTTCCGCGAAGACCTCTTCTATCGCCTCAACGTGATCGCGCTGACCGCACCGCCGCTGCGCTCGCGGCGGGAGGACGTGCCGCTGCTCGTCGATCACTTCCTCGGCATCTACTGCACGAAGAACGGCCGCCCGCGCCTGAGCGTCCCGCGCGAAGTGCTGGCCCGCCTCTCCGACTACGCGTGGCCCGGCAACGTGCGCGAGCTCGAGAACGTCGTGGAACGCGCGGCAGTGCTCTGTCGGGGCGACGTGCTGAGGCTCGAGGATCTTCCGGACGCCGTCGCCCAGGCGATCGCTCCGCCGCCCGGCGCGCTCACCTTTCCGATCGGCACGCCTCTCGACGAGGTCGAGATGCGCATGATCCGCGAGACCCTGAAACACACCCAGGGCGACAAGCCGCTCGCGGCCCAGCTGCTCCGGATCTCGGCGCGCACCATCTATCGCAAGCTGGGCGAGGCCGAGGGGTCCTGAGGCTCCGGCACCGGCCCGAGCGCCTCGCCCCGCCTTCGGTCTCACTGACAATCTGTCAGCCTCTGCGTTCGCACGCCCGAAAGCTCGTCAGGTTGTCGAGACCGGCGCCTGACCGAGCCTGGTCCAGGCAGAAAAACCTCTGGAATTCACTCAGCTTTTCGAGGTAGCTAGCCGCTGGCACGCGTCTCGCTTAGTCGGCCTTGGACCCTTGGCTCTCGATCCCCTACTCAAGAAGTACTTCCCGGTACTGGTGCTCGCGCTGATCGCCCTCGGCGCCTACTTCCAGGCGTCGGGTGCAACCCAGCTCATCGGCGCAGCCTTCGTCCCGGCCGCGCCGAGCGGGAGCGCGCCGCGGCCGTTCCCGCGTACGCCGCCCGCGGCTGCTCACAGCGAGCACCGCAGCGGCGACGCCATCATCGAGCGCAACCCGTTCGACTCCGTCACCGGGCCGCTCACCGGAAAATCGATCGAGATCCCGGTGGTTCCGAAACCGAACGAGCTCGAGACCGGCGACCCGCTCACCGCCGCCGCCTGTGACGGCGTGAACGCGTTCATCATCACCGAGTCGACCGACCCGCTCTGGTCCGTGGCGGCGCTCCAGGGGTCCGGCGAGCCGCGGCCGCGCATGCGGCGCGTGGGCGACGATGTCGCCGGCAAGCACGTCGAGTTCATCGGCTTCAATCCTACCGAGAACAGCCCCGCCGTCTGGCTTTCCTCGGGCGGGTCGCTGTGTCAGGTCCTGCTGTTCAGCGAGCAGGCACCGGTCGCGAGCGGGCCCTCGGCTCCCACGCCCGCCACCCCCGAGGCGCCCGCGACGCCTCCGCCGTCGAGCGGGCGCGGCACGCCGGTCCCGCCCGAAATCGCGTCGAAGATCCAGAAGATCAGCGACACCGAGTTCCAGATCGACCGCGCGGTCGTGGACAACATCCTCGAGCACCAGGCCGAGCTCATGAAGTCGGCGCGCATCGTGCCCGAACAAAAGGACGGGAAGGTCCTCGGCATCCGGCTGTTCGGCATCCGGCCCGACACGCTGCTCGGCACGCTCGGACTCCAGAACGGCGATCGACTCGAGTCGATCAACGGTTTCAACATGGGCAGCCCCGAGAAGGCGCTCGAGGCCTACGCCCGGCTCAGAACGGCGAGCAACTTGAACGTCAAGGTCAGCCGCAAAGGCGCCCCGGTCAGCATCGATTATCGGATCAAATGAGAACGCCCGCTTCGCACGTTCGTTGGTTCCTGGCCTTGCTCGCGGTCCTCTTGTGGGTCGAGCCGAGCCCTGCCGCCGATCCTCCGAAACCCAAACGCACCCCGCGCGTCCTGCAGCGCCGGGAAAAGAAGAAGCCCGCCACGCCTCCCGCGGGGACCGACACGCCGCCTCCCGCCGCCGCGGCTCCTCCCGCCGCCGCGCCCGGTGCCGCCCCCGCCGCCGCGGCGCCGGCAGCTCCCGCCGTCGCAGCCCCCAAGCCCGCGCGTCCCGATCCCGATCCACCCGGCGCGGCCGCTCCGCTGCCGACCAACATGGACAAGATCGCGCAGGCGACGGACGTGCCGTTCCGGGCGAAGCCCGGCGGTCACCTCGTCAAGTTCAACCTGCAGGACGCGGATCTCGCCGAGCTCGTGAATCACATCAGCGGCCTCACGGGCCGGCGCTTCATCTACGGCGCCAAGGTGCGCCAGATCAAGGCGACGGTCGTGTCGCCCGAGCCCGTGACGCTCGACGAGGCGTACCAGGCGTTCCTCTCCATTCTGGAAGCGAACGGCATGACCGTGGTTCCGCACGGCCGCTTCCTGAAGATCATCGACAGCGGCGGCGTCGTCACGCAGCCGACACCGGTGGTCGCCCGCGGCGAACCGGTCCCCGACGCCGATCGCTACGTGACGCGCCTCTACCGGCTCGAGAACGTCGGCCCCGACGAGATCCTGCCGGTGCTCACCAAGTTCAAGAGCAAGGACGGCGACATCACGTCGTACGCCCCCGGCCGGCTGCTCATCATCACCGACACCGCGACCCAGGTGCGACGCCTGATCCGCATCGTCGAGGAGGTCGACATCGGCGGGTCCGGGCAGCGCATGTGGATCGAACCCGTTCACCACGGCGCGGCCACCGACATGGCCAAGCGCCTGAACGAGCTCTTCGAGATCGGCACGCCCGGGGCCGCTCCCGGCCAGCCCGGCGCGGGCAAACAGTCGTCCGGCCTCTCGCGCGTGGTCGCCGACGACGCCTCGAACTCCCTGATCGTGGTGGGGACGGAGGACTCGTACCTCCGCATGCTGGAGCTCCTGAAGCGGCTCGACACGCAGGGCACGGACACCGATCGCGTTCACGTGCTCCCGCTCCAACACGCAATTGCGGAGGAGCTCTCGGCGACGCTCACCCAGATGCTCTCGGGCGCGGCGCCCAAGGCGGGCCAGCCCGGCGCGGGCGGCACCGGCGGCGGCATGTTCGAGGGCGAGGTGCGCGTGACCGCCGACAAGAGCACGAACTCGCTGCTCGTCACTTCCTCCGGCCGCGATTACGCCACGCTGCGCCTCGTCGTGGACAAGCTCGATCGCCCGCGCCGTCAGGTCTTCATCGAGGCGGTGATCATGGATCTGGCGGTGTCCGACGTGACCGACCTCGGCGTGGCCTGGCACGGCGGGCACAGTTTCGGCGGCGGACCGGAAGATCCGCTCTTGCTCACCGGTTTCAATGCCGGGCAATCCTTGGCGTTTCCGACCGATCCCAACCTGCTCCAGGGCTTTGCCGCCGGCATTCGCGGGACCGACCTCCCCGGCACCGAGGATCTGCTCGGCGCCGGCGTGAGCATTCCGGCCTTCGGCGTGGTGCTGAACGCGCTCGCGACCAGCGGCAAGGCGAACCTGCTCGCGACGCCGCACATCATCGCGACCGACAACGTCGCGGCCGAAATCAACATCGGCGAGAACATCCCGCTCCAGACCAACATCGGCGGCGCGAACCTCGGCAGTCTCGCCGGCGCGGCCGGCGCGGCCGGTGCCGCCGCGATCAACCCCTTTCTGGGATTCGGCAGCGGCTTCAACGCGCCGCGCCAGGACGTCGGCAACAAGATCAAGGTGACGCCGCACATCAACGAGTCGAACCAGGTTCGCCTCGAGATCGAGCAGGAGTCGAGCGCGGCGGGCGCCGCGGAAGGCCAGCTCGGTGCGGTGCCGATCACCAAGCGCACCGCCAACACGACCGTGGTCGTCGCCGACCAGCAGACGGTCGTGATCGGCGGCCTGATGCGCGACGAGTACGCGAGCTCCCGCGAGAAGATGCCGGTGCTCGGCGACTTGCCCGTCCTCGGCGCGCTGTTTCGCCACACCAAGACGACCAAGCGCAAGGCGAACCTGTTGCTCGTGCTCACGCCGCACGTGATCCGCGATCAGGTGGACCTGCGGCGCATCTTCGAGCGCAAGATGCAGGAGCGCCAGGAGTTCATCGACCGTTACTTCGTGTTCATGGACAGCGACTGGCAGCCGCCGCGCGACTGGTCCCGCACGAACGGGCTGGTCGAGGAGATCCGCAAGGCGTTCTACGACATCGAGGAGCAGACTCGGCTCGAGGAGGAGAGCCGGCCGCCGGACGACGAGGAGCGCCAGCCGAGCGCTCCGATCGAGCTGCCGAGCGCCGTGCGTGAAGGCGGCGCGACCCAGCTCGCGCCCAAGGCGGCACCGGCGGCGCCCGGGGCGGCACCGGCGGCTCCGGCGAGCAACCCGCGCCCGCGTGGAACGCCGCGCCAGAATCGCTCGCGCGGCGGGCGGCGCGGCGAGGCGGAGCCCGCCATCATCATCAATCCCATCGCGAGAAGCGTGAACGTCGAGAGCGAGGACGAGCGCGTCGAATGACCCCGCAGCGAGCTCTCGGCGAAATCCTGGTGCGCCACGGCGCCGTGCTGCCGGAGGCGCTCGAGCCGCTCTACGTGCAGCAGCTCGAGAAGCCGCGCGGCCTCGTCGAGCTCGTGCTCGAGTCGAAGATCGCCACCGAAATGGACGTGGCCCGCGCGCTCGCG
>DASXWF010001568.1:0-5787 GCA_036503835.1 Polyangiaceae bacterium
AGCGCGAGGTCGAAGACGGGCACGAGCTTTCCGCGCCGTCCGGCCACGCCCAGCAGCGCAGGGGACGTGGAGGGAACGCGCGTGATCGGCACGTCCGCGACGACTTCCCCGAGCTCCGCGAGCGCGAGCGCGTACGGGTTCGTCCCCGCCTGGATCAGCAGGTAGTCGTCGCTCTCGCCGGCGCTCCGGGAGTGCGGCAGCGCGAACGCCGCGTCGAACTCGCTGCGCAGGCGCTCCACGTCGAGGAGCGGTCCGGAAGCGCTCACGAATCGCCCCCGAGCAGCGCGAGCTCGGCTCGGCACAGCTTCTCGAGGGCGTCGCGCGAGAACCCGCCGCCGAACAGCACCAGGCGCGAGCTGTCCTCGCGCGCGAGGAGGCCGAGCGCGTCCGCGAGCAGGCGGCGAGCACGTTCCCGGTCGCCCGCGCGCTTGGCCACGAGCCCGCCGTGCAGGTGCGGCATCGCGAAGGTCGCGTCGAGGTGCATGGCGATGCGATCGTGTTCGGCCGCGCCGTGCGCGTCGGCTGCGTGCTCGCGGCACAGGGCCATCAGGTAGTGCGCGCCGGCGTTCAGCTCGTCGAGCTGGAGCAAGCGCTGGCAAGCGCGCTCCGCCTCCGCGATCTTGCCTTGATTGGTGAGCAGCACCGCCTGGAGCAAGAGGGCATCCGGATCTTCTTGCGTCGTCGGCGAGAGCGCGCCGAACAGCGACAGGGCGTCGGCGAAGCGCTCCCGGAGCACCAGATCGAACACCGACGCGAGCTCCGGCACGACGCGCTCGCGCGCGGGAACGGCGCTCGGCGGGAGGACGGCGGCCGGCCCTCCACCTTGCCGGGATAGCGCCGCGATGCGCGCGCTCGCCCGCTCGATGGCGTCGAACCACGAGTCGCTGTTCTCGATCGCGTCCGGAAGCGCCTGGTGCAGCGGCGCATCGACGAAGCGCGCCGAGGCGCGCTGCGGGGCGGACGCCTCGGCGTCGCGGCGCTGGTAGTAGAAGGTCGAGTGCGTGTGGCAGAGGTGGTACGCGTGCGACAGGCCGCGCAGCGTCTCGGCGTGGCCCAGGAACAGGTGCCCGCCCGGCGCGAGCGCGTCGCGCATCGACTCGACCACGCGGCGCATCACGTGCGGCGTGAAGTACATCAGCACGTTGCGGCAGAAGATGGCGTCGAGCCCCCGCGAGGCCCAGCTCAACGAAGCGCGGCCGGCCAGGTTGCGCTCCTCGAACTCCACGAGCTCCTGCACCGCCGGGTCGAGCACGAAATCGCGCCCCTCGCGGCGGAAGTAGCGCGCCTTGACCGCGTCCGGGGTCCCGCGCAGAGACCAGCTCGAATAGCGGGCGCGCTCCGCCTTGGCCAACATGGCTCGGTTCACGTCGACCGCGTCGATGCGCACGTCCCAGCGCTCGAGATCCGGGATCGCCTCGAACAGCGCAATCGCGAGCGAGTACGGCTCCTCGCCCGACGCGCAACCGGCGGACAGCACGCGCAGGCGCTTGCCGGCGCGCGCGCCCTCGCGCCCGAGGACGGCGACATCCACGAACGCGCGAAACTGATCCGGGTTGCGGAAGAAGAACGTCTCCGTCACCGTGAGCTGCTCGGCGAGCAGGGACAGTTCGTCGTCGCGGGAGACCGGCGAGCAGAGGCGCTGCAAGTACGGCTCGAAGCTTCCCGCGCTCGAGCGCGCCATGCGCTCGCGCGCCGCGTCGGCGAGCTGATCGAGACGATCATCCTCGTACGAGAGCCCGAGCTGGTCGGCCACCACCACGCGCAGTCGCTCGAGCTCGGAGCGGTCGAGCCCGGGCGTCACGAGGCCTCGGCCCCCTTGCGAAGCACGCTTTCGTCGGGGACCAGCCGGCTCGCCTCCAGCACGAGCAGGAGCTCGGAGTCGTGCAGGGCCAGCGCCTTCACGGCCGCCGAGCCTGCTCCACCGAGCAGCGGCGGGAGGGCGTCGAAAACGCCGTTTTCGAGCCGGCTCACCCCACGTACGGCTTCCACCGCGAGCGCCACCTCTCGACCGTTCACGGCCAGCGTCAGAAAGCGCCCGAACCTCTGCTCGGGGTTCGGCCGTTCGAGCAGCGCCGCGAGATCGACTACCGGCACGGAGCTGCCGCGGATCACGGCCAGGCCCAGCACGAAGTTCGGTACGCCGCCGAGTCGTTCCAGCGGCAGCGGGCGCATGGTCTCGCGCACGCACGCGAGCGGCAGCGCGCAAGCGTGCCCGCCACTTTCGACCAGAAGCCACTGGCTCCGTTCGGAATCCCTCATGAGTCCGGGCCCCGCAAGGAGCACTCTCCTCGGGACGAATCCTCACGATAGTCCTAGTGTTCCCCGACTCGCAAGGCTGGGACTAGACCCTACCTCCCTCGCAGTCCATTGCACGCGTTGCACGACGGGGCGTCGTGCAACAGTTATGGACGGCGGGAAGGCTCCGGGCCGAATTGTTGGGGGATGAGCAGGCTGAAGCGAGCTTGTTCGTCGGCCCAGGTTTCAGCAACCTGCACGACGGCGCCGCCCGGCTCACCGTCCACGTCGACGTACGCACGGATCAGGGCGTTCGGGATGTTGATCTCCGGCCCCGTGCCGACGCTCACGCTGCCGGTGTAGACGACCGGTGGCTGGACCGTGATATTTCCGATGGCCGCGAGCTCCGGCAGCCGCACGCCCGCCAGCACGTACCAGCCGAGCCGCGTGCTCGGATCGGGCTGCACCACCAGATCGAAAACGCCCGGGTCGGCGCTAAAGGAAAATTCGCCTTGCTCGCCGACGAGGCCGCCCGCAACTCGCGGTGAGAGCTCGGCCGCGCCGAAGCTCGCATCGATCACGTTCGACGGAACTGCCGTAGGCGACGGCGTCATGTGTACGCTCGCTCCGGTCGGCGGCCGATCGGACCAGAGTATCGCTTTCCCGTGCACGCGGGTCGCCTCCGGAAACTCGAGCAGTCTCCCCGCCTGCACCCAGGGCGCCGCGCCGACCTCCCACGTGGTCGTCGCCGCTGCGAGACACGGCGAAGTTTCGGTCGCACCGGCTTCGGAGCAGGCCGCCGACTGACCGCCGGGCGTCGCCTGCACGGTGTACGTGCCGGGCGGCAGGTTCACCTCGAAGAGCCCGCTCTTCGGGACGGAGACCGTGCGCGTGTAGGACGCGAGGATTCCCGAATCGAAACCCTGCAGCGCCCTCGCCGTGATCTTGAGCGAAGCCTCGACCGGCACCGTCCGCCCGAGAATCGCGGTCTGGCCCTGCACAATCACGTTGGGGGGAAGCAGCGCTTTCTGAGTGAGCTCGCCCTCGAAGAGCTCGGAGAGGATGGTCGGACGTTCGACGCTGCGCGGCGGCGTGAGACGCAGGACGGTGGGGCGAAGGGGTCTCTCCTCGTCCGTGCCGCCCTGGTCCGCGTCGTCACCGAGCGGATCCATGGTGGAGTAGGATAGCTGCGTCTGGTAATGCCAGGCCCCCTTCGTCTCGTCGAAGCCGAGCGGTGCGAGGACGGGCTCGGTCGAGAGCGTCCGCCCCGTGGGCTCGTCGAGCAACGCCACCTTCCAGCCGTCACCCGGCTCGGGCTCGAGCGGCTCGTCGAGGGGCGCCGGCCAGTACACGTCGACCGTGAGAGTCTTCGGAACCGGCAGGGTCACGGCGAGCGGGCCTGCAACCGCCTGGGCGAGCACCAGGCGCGGCGGCTTCGGGCACGTCTCGGTCGGCCGGGGCTTGATATAGACGTCGTAGTTGCCCGGGGGGATCTCGGCGAAAAACTCGTATCGATCGGAGTCCGCCTCGGGATTGACCGAAGCCACGTACACGGACGACGCGATGCCGAGCACGCGTTCACTCGGCGAGAACGACACGTCCACGGCCAGCGTGCGGCCCTTCGCGTCCGGCTCGGGATCGCAGTCGTCGTCCGGGTGAAGGTCGACGTGACCCGTCACGTCCGCGACGGGATCGAGAGCGATGTTGAGCCTCCCCCCGCTCGGGCTCTGCCGGTCCAGAACCGTGTAGAAGGCGAGCCCGCCGAGCACGGGCAGCGTCGTCGGCGGAGTGACCTGCACGAGCAGGCGCGTGAGCTCGGTTCTCGAAGCGACGCAGGCGCCGTTCTCGCAGCGCGTGCCGTCACAGTCGTCGCTGCTCTCGCACTGATTGATGGCGACGGAGCTCTCCGGCAGCGGCACTTCCGTGACGTTGCAGGCCACGAGCGCGGCGGCCAGCGCAAACGGCGAGAGTGCTGCCGACCTCATTGAGTCGTTTCCGACGGCTGCCCGGCCGCGGGACAGTCGACGAGGGTGTTGGGATCGTTCAGGTCGGCACGCACGTTCATCCACCAGGTGACCGAGCTCATGTCGGTGAGTGCTTTTTCCGGGATGGGAGCGTCCGCCACGTTGTCCCAGGTCGACTCGTGCATGACCAGCATCGTGAGCTGGTGACAGCCGTCCGGGGCCTTGTTGAGGGGGACGGAAATAGTGAGATTGTGTGGCTTGTCGAGGGTGGAAGGCGGGCGTGACTGATCCTCGATCGGCTCCTCCCCTTCGACGAGCCCGTAGTCGCGGAAGAACGCGATCCAGAGCTTCTCGTTGTTGTCCTCCGAGTGGACTCGGAACGAAAAGCTCTTCGGGGGGTCGCCCTCGTGCACCTGGATGAGCTCGTAGGGCGACGGATTGATGCTGCTCGACTGAATGAACGGCGGGGTCTGCTGAGGGCCCGCGTACTCCGGCACCTCGGCGACCAGGCACCCGGAGCTCGAAGCCGCGCTCGCCGCGAGGAGTAACATCGCGACGAACCGCACTTGCGACCCCCGTGCCAACCCACCGAAACGCGCGACTTCTCGTGCCTTCGAGGGCGCCGGCCGTGACAACGCTGTCGCGGGGGAGCAAGGAGAGCGGAGCATCGAATGCCGCAAGGCTTGCGCGGAAACCGGCCTGAGTAAAGCCCGGGGGCGCGCGACCGCGGTCTCACCCGGGGCGGTGTCCCGGGCGCGCACTGCGAAAACGCGTGTCGGCATACTCCGAGCTCAGGGCCAGGGCATGCAGGCTCGCGAGCGACGGGCTCCTGGCGCAGAGCTCCGCGAGGCCTCCCGGGCGGGAAATCAGCGCGGGATCGAGGCCGTCGTCGATGCAGACCTCGCGGGCCGCCACCCCGAAATCACCGCTGACGAACAAGCCCGCGCGGCGGACCGCGATGCGCGCCTGCTGCATCGCCCGATCGTAGTCGAGCGCCTCCGGGTTGTTGCAGAGCTCGCGCAGCCGCCGCTGGGGGCGCGCGGGAATGCTCTCCCACAGCATTTCGGCGAGGTTCAGGGCGGTGCCGACGGCACTCGCGTCCGGCCGCGCGGGACCGAACGCGAACGCCAGCGCGCGCAGCACCGAGCGCGCCTGCGATTCGGGCAAGCCGAACAGCATCACGAGCTGCGCCGAGGCGGCCGCGAGCATGGCTCCGAGGTGAAAGTCGAGCTCGCGCGTCTCCGCCTGCACCTCGCCCGACAGCACGACCGACGGCGGCGAGAGCAGCGCGACACCCACGGTGATCGAGCCGGAGCTGCGTCGCTGGAACAACGGCGTGCGCACGGCGCCGATCGCTCGGCCCGCCGCCGCGTAAGCGCGCGCGAGCGGCATGGGCGCGGTCGGGTGCACGCGCTCGAGGCCGGTGATGCCGTACGCGCCGGGATCGCGCCGGAACAGGTGTTCGGCCGTGTCCCAGACCAGCGCCAGCGCGTCGAGCGTGGGATGATTGGTTTCGCGAAAGAGCAACGCGCGCACCTGATCGGGCGGTGCGCTCACGTCTTCGAGCGCAGGGGGTGAGATCGGACCG
>DASXWF010001569.1:0-5670 GCA_036503835.1 Polyangiaceae bacterium
CGGGCGGACTCCACCAAAGCTCGGCGCGTGCGTCGACGAATACTCTCGGCGAGGAATCTAGCGGGGGCGCCTGTTCCATGTCCTGGAGCCTCAAGGCGTCTAGCCAGGGCGAGGTGGGCGTGCGTACGCCGTTGCGCACGCCCGCGCCGCGGTTTCACGCGGATCTTTGGCATTTTCTGGATGGAACGGAAGCTTTCGGTACCAAAAGCCACAGTAGATGGCGGAGGCGTCGCTCGAGACCGGCTGGACAACCCGGGACGAACCGTGAGACAAGGCCGAAGTTTGCTCGGGCCTGGCGGCCAAAGTCGCGATGAGGGTTGCATCGTGCGCAGAAAGAGGAAGGCGATTGTAGTCGGAGCCGGGCCGGCCGGCTCCGCAGCCGCGATGGCCCTGGCAGGATCCGGACACGTGGAATGCGTGATGCTGGAGCGGAAGACCATTCCGCGCACGAAAGCCTGCGGCAGCGGGCTCTCACCCTGGACGTTGAAGTACCTCGACCGGCTCGGAGTGGGCAGGGAGGTGCGAAGCCGCGCCTTCCGCATCGACGGCGCCATCATCGCGGGGGCCGACGGCGAGGGCCTCGAGCTCCGGGGCGACCACGAAACCGCCATCCTGCTGCGGAGCGAGTTCGACGAGCTGCTCGCGCGCGAGGCCGAGCGGCGGGGCGCCCGGTTGCAGCAGGGGTGTACCGTCCAGCGCATCGAGAGCCGCAACGGCGAGGTCTTCCTCCAGACGAATCAAGGCTCTTTCGAGGCAGACGCGGTCATCGACTGCAGCGGGGCCACCGGCGGTTTCGACAAGGAACGGCGCCGCGAGCCGAGCTCGGCCCGCCAGACGACCCTGCACACGATCATGGGCTGGTACGAGGGAATGGAGGGCTGCTCGGACGTGGTCGAGCTGTTCTTCGACCGCGAGCTCAAGCCTCACTATGGCTGGGTCTTTCCCGAAACCAGCCGCCGCGTGAACATCGGGCTCTGCTTTCTGCCCGACCCGAACCCCGCGGGGCCGAACGCCCGCCAGCACTTCGAAGCCTTCCTCGAACGGCGGCTCGCCTCCCGCTTGCGGCGCGCCGAACTGTTGGGCAAGTGGGTCGGGCACCCCGTGAACGTCAGCGTCCTCCCCCAGAAACTCACCTCGCCCGGAGTCCTCCGCGCGGGCGAGGCCGGCTGGCTCGCCGATTTCGCGACCGCCGAAGGCATCTACCACGCACTCCTGAGCGGCAGCGAGGCCGGCACGCACCTCGCCGATCTCGCGAAGGGCGACTGGCGGAACGACCTCGACGGCACCAGGTACCAGAGGAAGGTTGCCCGGGCGCTCGGCGCGAGGATGCTCGGCGGCCGGGTGCTCATGAGTGCTTTGAAAGGCCCTGCCCTCGACCTCGCGCTGCGCTTGCGATCGGTGCGCGCCACGCGTGAAGTCCTGAAGCGCGCCTTCAGCGGGCTCTATCACGGGTGAGGAGATGCTCGCAGACGTGAAGGAGTCCAGCATCGAGACCGACGTCGCCGTGATCGGCGCGGGCCCGACGGGCGCGGCGGCGGCTGCAGCCTTCGCGCGCCGCGGCGCCAAGGTCGCTCTGGTGGACGGCCATCCCGAAGCGGCCCAGCGCTTCGCCGGTGAGTGGATCCATCCGCCCGGCGTGCGGACGCTGCGTTCGCTCGGGGTCGACGTGCGGGCGCTCGCAGCTCGCGAGGGGCACGGCTTCGCGCTCTTCGGCGACGACGACGCAGACCCGGTGTGCCTCCCCTACGACGACGACATCTCGATCGCGCGCATGCACGGGGAGCTCGTCGAGGAGTTGCGCGCGCACGCGCTCGGCCACGCGTCCGTGCGCTACTTCCCGCGCCACGTCTTCACCGGGCTCGCCGGCAACACGGTATCGCTCTGGGATCGGTCGACCGACCGCCGGGTCACCTTGCGCGTCGAGCGCGTCATCGGAGCCGACGGTCGCGCGTCGAAGGTGCGCGCGGCGCTGGACGGCGCGTCGTCACAGCAGCCGCTCTCGTACATGGCCGGGCTCGAGCTCGAGAACGCGCAGTTGCCGTTCGAGGGGCTCGGACACGTATTTCTGGGTGGTCCCGGCCCGGCGCTGCTCTATCGCATCGACGAGCGCCGCATCCGCGCCTGCCTCGACATTCCTTCGTCTTGCCCGAGCTCCGCGCGCCGGAACGAAGCCGTCTACGAGGCATTCCGCGATGTGTTGCCGCCGCAGCTCGAGCCCGCCCTGCGCGTGGCCGCCCGCGAGCCGCTCGCCTGGGCCGCCACGGGCATCCGCCGCCGGACCTTCTTCGGGCGCGGAAATGTCTGGCTGGCAGGCGACGCCGTGGGGCACGTCCACCCCTTGAGCGGCATCGGCATCACCCTGGGCGTGATGGATGCCGATGCCGCGGCGCGCGCGCAAGATCTGGCGGAATATCGGCAAGAACGCTCGGCACGCGTTGCAGAATTGGTGGCGAGCGTGCTTTATCTGGCCTTCTCGCGGACGGACGGGAGCGCGCGCCGCGTCCGCCACGGACTTTTGAAGATGCTGAGGAACCACCCCGAAGAGCGCCGCCGCACGATGCGGCTCCTGACCGGCGACGACCGCTCGGGGGAAAGCTTCGCGGACGCGTTCCTGCGCGCCTCGGGCCAGGTGGTGCTCACGGGCGCGGAGCGGACCGCCACGCGGCGGCAAAGCTGGTCGGAGTGGGCCCGGCAGCTGCGGAGCGACGCGGGCTGGCTCGAGTGGCCGCTGTCCGCCTGGGCACCGATCACGGACGTTCTCATGGGACGGGACGCAGCGGTGCGTTCCCGCGTCGGCATTTCGAGCCGTCTGGCAAGCAGCCTGAAGCAGCGGAGCGCGTTGTCGTGAAAGCGAACCTCGAACAAGATTGGGCTTACTGCGAGCAGGCGCTCGTTGACGTGTCGCGCACGTTTTCGAAGCCCATCGAGCTCTTGCCCGAGCCTTTGCGCGTCGCGCTCACGACCGCGTACCTGCTCTGCCGCGTCGTGGACACCGTGGAGGACTACGCGCCGCTCGGCAGCAGCGAGCGGGACGAGCTCTTCACCCGCTTCATCGCCGTCCTCGACGGCCAGGCGTCGCCGGAATCGTTCAGCCTCGCCTTCGCGAACGTCCCGGTGGAAGACGCGGAGATTCGGCTGGCGCGCTCACTCGCGCGCGTGATGCGCGTCTTCGACGGTCAGGACACCGCCACCCGGCGCGCGACCGTGATCTGGCTTTCGGAGATGGCCAACGGCATGCGCCTCTACTGCCGGCGCGACCGTCCCGGAACGCTGAGCACGCTGTTCACGTTCTCGGACCTCGAACGGTACTGCTACTTCGTCGCCGGAACGGTCGGACACCTCATCACGGACCTGTTCTGCGAGTTCATGGAGGCGGGTTCGAGTCCGCTCGAGCCCGAGCTCCGGGCGCGCGCCGAGTCGTTCGGGATCGGCCTGCAGATGGTCAACATCCTGAAGGACGTGACCGACGATTTCGCGCGGCAGCGTTGCTATGTGCCCCGGCAATCGTGCCGCGCGGAGGGCTTCGCGCCCGAACGCCTGCTCGCTCCCGAGCACCGGCAGAAGGCCCACCGGGCGATCGCGCCCATGTTCGAGGCGGCCGCGCGTCACCTCGACGACGCGCTCGAGTACACGCTGCTCATTCCGCCCCAGTACGTGCAGCTGAGGCTCTTCTGTCTCTTGCCCCTGTACATGGCTCAGCAGACGCTGATCGTCGCCGTCGGCAACGACGCCATGCTCAAGCCCGATCAACCGGTCAAGATCTCGCGTGACGCGGTGGACGAAGTCATCCAGGATTGCCTGCGCCACGCCAACGACGACGGCGTGCTGCGCCGCCGCTACGCAGGCTACGCCGCGCAATTCCGAGAGCGCCTCGCCAGCCTGCAGCCCGGCTCACGGCCGTTCGCAGCGCCAGCGGGGAGACATGCTCGGGCCTGACGGCTCGGAGTGGGGACGCACGCGGCCGCGTGAGGACGCGAACAGCCGGCAGGCTCCCGTCGCGCTCGGACTCTCCGAGCTCTCCCGCACGCAGGACGCCGACGGTTCGTGGCACGGCGACTACGGCGGCCCGATGTTCTTGCTGCCGCTCTACGTCGCGACCGCGCACATCGCGGGCATCGAGATCGCGCCGGCGCAGGCGGAGCAGATGCTCCGCTACTTCGAGGCTCACCAGAACGACGACGGCGGCTTCGGCCTGCACGTCGAGGCGAAGAGCTCGGTCTTCACGACCTCGCTCAACTACGTGGGCGCGCGCCTGCTCGGCGAAAGCCCCGCGGCGCCGTGGCTCGAGCGCGCGCGGACCTGGCTTCGCGCCCACGGCGGGCCCGCGCACTCCGCGTCGTGGGGGAAGTACTTCCTCGCCGTCCTGAGCCTCTACGACTACCGCGGGCTCAACCCCGTATTGCCCGAGCTCTGGCTCTTGCCCGAGCGGCTGCCGATCCATCCGAGCCGGCTCTGGTGCCACTGCCGCATGGTGTACCTGCCGCTCTCGTACCTGTACGGGCGGCGCGCGGCGGCTCCCGTGAGCGCGCGCATCGCGGAGCTCCGCGCCGAGCTCTACCCGGAAGGTTACGAACGTGTCGACTGGGAGCGCGCCCGCGAGAGCCTGGCACGAACCGATCGCCTGGCGCCTCGCTCCGCCGCGCTCGAGCTCGGCAACCGGCTGCTCCGGAAGTTCGAGAAGCGCTGCCCGGAGCTCGTTCGCAGGCGGGCGATCGATTTCGTCCTCGATCAGATGGGCCGCGAAGACGAGAACACCGAGTCGATCTGCATCGGCCCCATCAGCAAGCTCCTCCACACGCTCGTCTGGCATTTCGAGCGGCCGGGCGGGCCGGAGGTCCAGGCGCACGCACGGCGCCTCGGCGACTACCTCTACCAGGCCGAAGACGGCCTGAAGATGAACGGGTACAACAACTCGCGCCTCTGGGACACGGCGTTCGCCGCCCAGGCCGTGGCCCGTGCCGCCCAGAACGATGCGGCGCGGGGAATCCTCGAGCGGGCGTTTGCGTACATCGAAGCAAACCAGGTGCTCGTGGACGTGAGAGAACCCAAGGCCTGCTACCGGCACCCCTCGCGGGGCGGGTGGCCGTTCTCCGACCGCGCCCACGGCTGGCCCATCAGCGATTGTACGGCGGAAGGCCTCAAGGCCTGCCTCGCCATCGAGGCTGCCACCGGCCAGGCGCTCGACCGCTGGCGGCTCGACGCCGCGGTGGAGCTGATGCTGTCACTGCAAAACGAGGACGGCGGCTGGGCGACCTACGAGCTCACGCGCGGACCCGCCTGGCTCGAGCTGCTGAACGCCTCGGACTGCTTCCGCGAGATCATGATCGACTACTCGTACGTCGAGTGCACCTCGGCGTGCTTGCAGGCGCTGGTGGCGTATCGAAACCGCTTCGGCGGCGGAGTGTTCGCTGAGCGCATCGCCCGCGCCGTGGATCGCGGGCGGAGCTTTCTCGAGCAGGCTCAACGTCCCGACGGGTCGTGGGAAGGTTCGTGGGGCGTGTGCTTCACGTACGGCACGTGGTTCGGGATCCTCGGCTTGAAGGCGGCGGGCGAGCGCGACGACGCGCCCGCCATCGAGCGTGCCTGTCAGTTCCTGCGCGCGATCCAGCGCTCGGACGGCTCCTGGGGCGAATCGGTCGAGAGCTGCGCGCGCCGTCACTACGTGCCGAG
>DASXWF010001570.1:0-6620 GCA_036503835.1 Polyangiaceae bacterium
GTCTGATCGCCGACGGCGCGAAGTTCGACGCTCGAGCCCGGGCCTGCGCGGAGCGTGGCCGGCCCGGCGATGAACGCGCTGGACTCCCAACGGCGTCCGCCGGAATAGACGTTCCGAAACACCTCGCCGACCGCGACGGCCGGAAAAGCCCCCGCTCTCGTCTTCGACCACGTCGAGGACGTCCGCCGCGATGCTGCACTCGACGCGATCGATGTTCGGCAGCTCGCTGCTTCCGGCCGCACCCGCGTCGCCGCTCCCCGAAGCGCCGGCTGCTGCGTAGCATCGGAGACGCGAGAGGATGCACGGACGCGTGGCATGCGGCGTGCAAAGAGTCGTGGGCGGTTCGTGAAATGCCGAGAGCGCCGGGGCACGGCGCCCCAGCCGTGCTCCGACGCCCCGTTCTTGGAGACACACTCATGGCGCGAGCGATCTGGTCAGGAACCATAGGCTTCGGGCTGGTTCAAATCCCGGTGACCCTGCACACCGCCGAAGAGCGCGACGAGCTCGACTTCACGATGCTCGACAGCCGCGATTTTTCGCCGGTCGGCTACCAGCGCATCAACAAGCGCACCGGCAAGGAGGTGCCCTGGGAGCGGATCGTGAAGGGCTACGAGCACGCGGACGGGAAGTACGTCGTGCTCACCGATGCCGACTTCGCCGAGGCGAACGTGGAGGCGACGCACCGCGTCGACATTCTGGCTTTCGTCGAGTTCTCGGCGATCGATCCGCGCTACGTCGAGCGGCCTTACTACGTGGTGCCGCAGAAGGCCGGACGCAAGGCATACGCCCTCCTGCGCGAGACGCTCCGCCGCATGGGCAAGGCCGGCATCGGCAAGGTCGTGATTCGCAGCCGCCAACACCTCGCGGCCGTCATCGCGCAGGGCGACCTGCTGCTGCTCGAGCTGCTCCGCTTCTCGGACGAGCTTCGCGACGCGTCCGATCTCGACGTGCCGGACAAGAACCTCGGCAAGCTCGGGGTCACGTCGAAGGAGCTCGGTATGGCCGAAAAGCTCGTCGCCGCGATGGTCGAGGAGTTCGAGCCGGAGCAATACGAGGACGAGTACCGCCGCGACCTCATGAAGCTCATTCAGCGCAAGGTGAAGGCGGGCGAGCTGAACCGCATCCCCGAGGACGGGGAGGCGAAACCGCGCCCGAAGGCGCCCCCGAAGGTCATCGATCTCGCCTCCTTGCTCGCGAGCAGCCTCTCCGGAGGCAAGGCGGCGAATCGCTCGAACGGCGGCTCCGAGACGCGCGCGCCGAAGAAGCTCGCAAAGACCAAGGGCGGTTCTCGTAGAAAAACGTCGCGCGGCGACGGTCACCGGAAGTCCGCATGACGAGCCGCGCCCGCAAGCCGACGCTGGCGACCTACCACGAGAAGCGGGACTTCTCCCGGACCGCCGAGCCACGCGGCGAAGCGCGCGCGCGCGGCCCGAAGCGCGCGGACGCGAAGGGCTCGAGCTACGTGATCCAGAAGCACGCCGCGCGCCGCCTGCACTACGATTTCCGGCTCGAGCTCGACGGTGCGCTGCTCAGCTGGGCCGTGCCGAAGGGGCCGAGCCTCGATCCCGGTGTCAAGCGCCTGGCCGTCGAAACCGAGCCGCACCCTCTCGAGTACGGCGGCTTCGAGGGCACCATCCCGAAGGGTCAGTACGGCGGAGGGACGGTGATGGTCTGGGACCGCGGCAGCTGGACCCCCGAGGGTGACGCCCGCAAGGCCTACGAGAAGGGTCACCTGTCGTTCACCCTCCACGGCGAGAAGCTCCGGGGCAACTGGCACCTCGTGCGCACGAGCCGCGGGGGCAAGGACGAAAAGAATTGGCTGCTGTTCAAGTCGCGCGACGAGTTCGCGAAGACGGGCGGCGGCGAGCTGCTCGAAGAACGCACGGAAAGCGCGCTCACGGGCCGCAGCATGGAAGACATCGCGGCCGGCAAGGGCGAGCGCAAGAACGCGCCGCGCGTCTGGAACTCGAACCGCGAGCCGGAAGCCGCGCCGCAAGCGCGCAAGGCCGCGCCGAGAAGCGCGCGGGCGAAGTCGAAGCCCACCGAAGCGGCGGTCGCGCAGGCCGAGTCGTACCCGCTCACGAATCCCGACAAGGTGCTGTACCCGGAGCAGGGCATCACCAAGCGCGAGCTCCTCGACTACTACGCGCTCGTCGCCGAACGCATGCTCCCGCACGTTCAGAACCGCCCGCTCACGCTCGTGCGTTGTCCGAACGGGCGCGGCAAGCCCTGCTTTTTCCAGAAGCACCCGGGCGAGGGCACCCCCGAGGGGATGCGTTCCATTTCGATCCGCGAGTCGGAAGGCAAGGCGCCGTACAGCGTGATCGACGACGAGGTCGGATTGTTCGGCCTCGTTCAGCTCGGCTCGCTCGAGATCCACACCTGGGGCTCGCGCGCGGACGATTTCGAACGGCCCGACCTCCTGGTCTTCGATCTGGATCCCGATCCGGACTTGCCCTTTCGTCTGGTGATCGAGGGCGCGCGGCGCCTGCGCGAGATCTTCGCGTCGGCGAGGCTCGAGAGCTTCGTGAAGACCACGGGCGGCAAGGGCCTGCACGTCTGTCTGCCGATCGAACCGGATCTGTCCTGGGATCAGGCGAAGGACTTTTCGGGGCGCATCGCGGCGGCCCTTTCGGAGCACGACCCGAACCGGTACGTCGCGACCGTTTCCAAGGCCAAGCGCAAGGGCAAGATCTTCGTCGATTACCTGAGAAATGCGCGCGGCGCGACCTTCGTCGCCCCGTACTCGACGCGCGCCCGCGAAAATGCTCCGATCGCGGTGCCGATCGAGTGGGACGAGCTCGACGCTCGCTTCGACCCGAGCCGATTCACCGTGCGCACCGTTCGCAAAAGACTCGAGAAACTCGCGCGCGATCCGTTCGAGCGCATGGCGACGCTGCGGCAGCGCCTGCGCGAGAGCGTTGCCGCCGAGTAGCCGTGCAGCTCCCCGTCACGCCCCCACTCTTGCCGATGCTCGCGAAGCGCGTGTCCGCGCTGCCGTCCGAAGGGGAGCTCCTGTTCGAGCCGAAGTGGGACGGCTTTCGGACGCTCGTCTTCCGCGACGGCGCGGAGATCTTCGTGCAGAGCCGGGACGAGAAGCCGCTGAATCGCTACTTCCCCGAGCTCGTGGAAGCGCTGCTCGCGGCGCTGCCGGAGCGCGTCGTGCTCGACGGAGAGATCGTGATCGCACGCAACGACGTGCTCGATTTCGACGCGCTGCAGCTGCGCCTGCACCCGGCGGCCTCGCGCGTGAAGCTGCTTTCGGCCGAAATTCCGGCTTCGGTCGTGTTCTTCGACATCCTGTGCGAGGGTGAGCGCGACCTCCGGGGCGAGCCGTTTTCGGCGCGCCGGAAGGCGCTCGAGGCCCTGCTCGGCTCGGTTCGGCCACCCGTCTACCTGACGCCGGCCACGACCGACCGCGACCTCGCGGCCGATTGGTTCCGGCGCTTCGAGGGGGCGGGGCTCGACGGCGTGATGGCGAAACCGCTCGGGGGCACCTACGAATCGAACAAGCGCGCGATGTTCAAGGTGAAGCACGAGCGCGACTGCGACTGCGTGGTCGCGGGGTTTCGCTGGCACAAGAACGGGCGCGGCGAGGCGGTGGGATCCCTCTTGCTCGGGCTCTACGACGGCGAGGGCGCGCTTCATCACGTGGGCGTCTGCGCGAGCTTCACCGCGGCGAAGCGGCGCGAGCTCGTCGAGTTCTTGGCCCCGTATCGGACGGACGCTCTCGTGAATCACCCGTGGCAGGCCTGGGCGGAGCACGCCCTCGAAGGCGCGAGCGAGGGCCGGAAGCCGGGCTATCAGAGCCGCTGGAGCCAGGGGAAGGACTTGTCATGGGAGCCGCTGCGCCCGGAGCTCGTCGCCGAAGTCGCGTACGATCACATGCAGAGCGGTCGCTTCCGGCACACCGCGCAGTTCCGGCGCTGGCGCAGCGATCGCACGCCGGAAACCTGCACCTTCGCGCAGCTCGAGGTGGTGGCGCCGGAGGAGCTCCGCAGGATCTTTCGCAGCGGAGGCTGACCGAGCCGGCGGGGCCTACTTGGAGCGCTTCGCCGCTCGGGCTTCGCGCGTGAGCTTGGCCATCGCTTCGCGGAAGGCTCGTGTGGGATCGTCGTCGGGGTCGGGTTTTTCCGCGGGCGGACGTAGTTCCTCCGGAACGTTTCGCAGGTTCACGCGCACGCGCGTCCAGGTCGAGGATCGGCCGCGCATCGAATCGACCAGGATGTCGTCCACGGCGAGCAGCGCCGCGGCCTCGGGGTGGCGTTGCTTCCAGCGTTCGAGTCCGGCGAGCGCGGCCTCTCGGTCGGGGGAGTTCGCGACGGTCACGAGCGGCATCCGCACCCGGGCTGCCCTTGCGCCGCTCTTCTTGGCGCGCGAGGGCGCGACGCGCGTCGGTTCGGCGGAGGTTTTTCGGAAGTGCGGCGGCCAGGGTGCGTCGCCGAGGCCCGAAGCTTCGTCGGCTTCGGCGAGCGCGAGCAGCTTCTCGAGCGAGCCGGGCGCCTCGTCCATGCGCGCGTGAGGGTCGCCGAGGCGCGCGAAGCGTTCGGGCACGCTGAAGAGGGTGAAATCGCGCGGATCGCAGGCTGCGACCTCGGCCCACGCGAGGGGCGCCGAGACGCGGGCGTCGGGGACCGGCCGCACCGAGTACGCCGCGCAGGTGGTGCGATCCTTCGCGTTCTGGTTGTAGTCGATGAACACGCCGTGCCGCTCCTCCTTCCACCACTTCGCGGTGGCGAGCTTCGGCGCACGGCGTTCGACGGCGCGCGCCAGCGCGAGCGCGGCGCGGCGCACTTCCTGGAATCCCCAACGCGCTTCGATGCGCACGTTGACGTGCATGCCGCGCGAGCCGCTCGTCTTCGGCCAGCCGACGAGCCCGACCTCGTCGAGCAGCGCCTGCACCTCGAGCGCGACCTTGCGCACGTCGTCCCACTCGACGCCCGGCCCGGGATCGAGATCGACGCGGAGCTCGTCGGGGTGCTCGAGATCGCCCGCGCGCACCGGATGCGAATGCAGCTCGATGCAGCCGAGGTTCACGACGAAGGCGAGCCCGGCGGCGTCGTCGACCACGAGCTCCTGGGCGGTGCGTCCGGACGGAAATGCGAGCGTCACGGTGCGGAGCCAGGCGGGCAGCTTGGAGGGCGCCCGCTTCTGGTAGAACGCAGGCGCTTCCGCACCGTTCACGAAGCGCTTCAGCACGAGCGGGCGGTCACGGATCGCGGCGAGCGCGCCCCCGGCGACGGCGAGGTAGTAGCGGACCACGTCGAGCTTGGTGAGCCTCGCCTCGCGCGAGAAGTACGGCTTCTCCGGGTGGGTGATGCGGACCTCGTGTCCGCCGATGACGAGGACCTCGGCGCTCGACCCGTCGCTCGGGCTCACGCCCGAGATGGTAGCGTGCGAAGATCCCGGGCGACAGGCGAGTCTGCGGGCCGGCCGGGGCGCGGAGCCTTGACGGCGGGCCGGAATCGCTGAAATTCTCGCTGCGGATGGGAACAGGGCTCGTTCGTCGCCGGAAGCTCCTCTTCTGGGGCGGTGCCGCTCTCGCGGGCGGCGCCGCGAGCGCCCTCGCGTTCTGGCCCACGCAGACCCGGCGTTCCGGGTATCCGCTCGCCGGGCGCCTCGCGGGTGAGCACGAGCCGCTCTGGAACGTGCCTCCGGACGCGCTGTTCGCCAAGACCGAGGAAGACTCCGCTCGGCTCGAGCGGTTGCTCGCCTCGCTCGAGCGGGGAACGGCGAGCATCGAGAAGCTCGACTCCGGTCTCGCGACCGCGCGTGCCGGGGAGATCGGGGCCGCCGAGCGCGAGCGCCTGCGTGAGACCTGGTGGGAGTTCTTCGAGCCGATCCTCGCCATCGACGAGCTGAAGGATCGCTACCGGGCCTGGTACGGGCTCGACTACTACCAGCAGCCGCTCCTGCACGCGCGCGCCTACGCGCTGAGCTTCGCCGGGCTGTGCGGCCAGGTGGAGGCGGGGCTACGCCTGCTGCACGCGACGCGGGGCAGAGATCTCTTACCGGTACTCTTCGACGAGGCCATGCCGCGGGTAGGCTTGCCGGCGCGCACCTTCAGCGGCTTGCGGGCAAAGCTCGGGCGGGCGCGCGATCTCTTTTTCGTTCCGTTCGGGGACGAGTGGTACGAGCTCTGGATCCGGCCGAAGCTCGGCGCGGACGGCAAGCTCGCGGAGCTCTACCGGAGGCTGGACGCGCTGCGCAAGAGCGCCCGCCGCCACGTCCTCACGCCGACCTCGCGCGGAGTCGCGAACAAGGTCGAGACCTTGAAGAGCGAGGCGTTCGAGCGCTGGTTCCCGCTGCAGAAAGGCTTCGCCGAGTGGGCGGGCGACACGCGCTTCGCCCGCGCCGGCCGCCGGCTGATCGACGATCGGCAGCTCGCGGCTCTCCACGAAAAGCTCGAGCCCGGCGACATCATCCTGGAGCGCCGCAACTGGTACCTGTCGAACGTCGGGCTGCCCGGGTTCTGGCCGCACGCGGCGCTCTATCTCGGGACACAGGCGCGCATCGTGAAGGCGCTCGCCGAGGTTCCCGAGGTGAAGCAGACCTTCGGCGATCTCGCGGCGCATTTCGCGAAGGCCGCTCCGAAGGCCTGGGCCTCGCTCGCCGAGCGC
>DASXWF010001571.1:0-4463 GCA_036503835.1 Polyangiaceae bacterium
GCGGCGGGAGCGGCCGCCAGCGGTCCGGTCAATGCGATCTCCGATCCACGGTCGGCATCGGTCTGATGGACGGCGTAGAGCGGCTCACGGAACCTCCTCGTGTCCTCACGTGACTGATCGAGCCTGGGGCACGCGGCCGGATCGATCTTGCAGATGTCCTCGATACCGCCCGAGCTCGCCGCAGCGTCCGCGGCGGCGTAAACCCGTGGCGTCGCGACCCGAAGCGGGGTGGGAGCGACCGGCGGCGGCGGCTGACTGTTCACGCCGCAACCCGCGAGGGTCGAGACCAAGAAGACGAGGACGAGCCAGAAAGTTCGCTCTGTCACGCGCCTTTGTACGCAACGAAGTGGAGGAACCTTGGCTGATGCGCAAATACGGAATCCAGCGGCGGAAAAATCGACCGGAGCGCCGTCACTCCGGGGGCGGCTCGCCCGGCCTGGGCTCGTCCGTCGAGAGGTAATCCGCGGCCGTCCAATCGAACGCGAAGCTTTCGTCGGTGTCGCTCGCTTCGTAGAAGATCCCGCCGTCCGTCACTCCCGTCGGACGCGTGAGCACGAGCTCGCCCCCCTGAGCCGAGAGGCGAAAATTCGCGTGCAGCGGCCCCTCTTCCGCTTCGGCGTCGGCGAACACGATCAGCGTCTCGTGGCCGCCGAGCGTCATGGACGGCAGCGCCCAGCGGCGGCGATCCAAAAAGTCGTTCGAGAGTGCATAGCCCGTCAGATCCACGCCCTCGGACGAGGGATTGAAGAGCTCGATCCACGGTTCGAATTCGCCCGCTTCGTCCGCCAGCGTGGACGCGTTGCTCGGCGCGAATTCCGAGACCGAAACGCCGACGCCACCGGGGCAGGCGTAGCAGAACGGCGGACCGCCCGTGGGAATCACGGTCTCTTCGTAGAGCGGTTCACCAGCGCTCGACAGCGCGGAAAACCGATAGCTGAGCCCGGCGTCGGAAACGCCGAACAGGAACTCCAGGCGGTACCTGGCTTCGCCCTCCGCTTCGACGACATCGGCCCAGTTGTGGTGGCTATTCGTGTAGCCGAGCGAGTCGCCCTGCAGACACTCCGTCTCGCCGTCTCGCACGAGGCCGAAGGACTCGGCGTGGAAGAGCAGCGATTCGCCGACGCCGACGCCGTCGTTCACGCGGCGGAACTGCACTACGGTCGACCCGCCGGGGCTTTCGAAGCGGAGTACGTGCTTTCCCCACAACTTACCACCCGGCCGCTCGCCGCAAAGCGTGTCGCTCGCCGCTCCGGGAGGCGAACCGCTCGCGCCGCCGCCTCCGCCCGAACCGGCGGAACCTCCGGCGCCGCCCGTGTCGTCGGCGGACGGCGAGCTTTCTCCGCAGCCGGCGCCGAGGGCGAGGACAAAAAAGCAGCCAAGCCGACCCACCCATCTTAAGGTCATGGCGCTTCTGTCCCACGCTCGCAGGGTTACGTCGAGCATTCCGGTGCAACCGGGAGGACCCAGCGCCCACGCGCACGACCACCCCCCCCTACATCGGCAACTCTTATCGGCGTCTCTGAATGAGCCGTCTCTACGACTCGCAAGCATTGGGGAACGCGCCGTGACGACGCCAGCCACTGAACCCAGGCCCGCTCGCTTCCTCTCCGTCGGGAGCAAGCTCGCGGGTGCGACGCTCGCGCTCATGGTCGTCGTCGCGATCGGCGTGAACATCGGCGTTTCGCGCTACCAGCGGGAGAGCCTGCTGCACGCCAAGGAGATGGCCGGCCTCGCCGTCACCCGCCTGTTCGCGGATTCCTGCGTCGCCGCGGTCGTCTTCGACGACGACACCGCCATCAACGACGCGCTCACCGCACTCGGCCGCAACCACGAAGTCGAATACGCCGCGGTGTTCCGAACCGAGGGTGCGAAGGGCGTGGGGCGGCGCATGGCGGAGCTCGCGCGTGGCCCGCGCGCGCAGGTCGATTCCGTTCCGGCGGCGACGCGCGTCGAACGCCAGCCGAATCGAGTCGTGATCACGTCGCCGGTGATCTCGGAAACTCGAGAGACGGTGGCCGTCGCCACGGTGACGCTCTCGCTCGCGAGCGAGAACCAGGCCATCGCCGAAATGGCACGGCGAACCCTCGCCTTCTCGAGCGCGCTCGCCATCGGCCTCGGCATCTTGCTGGTCGCCATGGCGCGCGTCGTGATCGTGCGGCCGCTCGGAAGGCTGATGCACGCGGCCCGACAGCTGGAAGCGGGCAAGCACGCCGAGATCGACGTGGGCACGCACGACGAGGTCGGACGCCTCGCGAGCGCGTTCCGCAGCATGGCGCAGACGATCACCGTGCGCGAGGAGCGCATCAAGAGCCGCAACCACGACATGCGCCTCGTGCTCGACAACGTCGAGCAGGGCTTCATCACGCTCGATTCCAGCGGAGCGATTTCCGAAGAGCGCTCCCGCAGCGTCGACGGCTGGTTCGGCGACGCCGGGGGCTCGCCGAAGTTCTGGGAGTACCTGGCGGGCACCGACAAGGCGGCGGCGGACTGGTTCGAGCTGGTGTGGGGGGCCATCGCGGACGACGTACTGCCGCTCGAGGTCAGCATCGAGCAGTTGCCGAAGGGCGTTTCCAAGGGCGACGCCAGGTTCGAGCTCGCGTACCGCCCGATCCTGCGCGGGGAGCAGCTCGACAAGCTGATCGTGGTCATCACGGAAGTGACGTCGCGCATCGCGCGCGAGCGCGCCGAGCAGGCCCAACGCGAGCAGCTCGCCGTCTTTCGGCACGTGCTCGCGGATCGCTTCGCTTTCGAGCAGTTCTTCGCGGAGGGCACCGCGCTCGTGGCCAGCGTCGCCGCCTTCGAAGACGGCGGCGACGTCGACGAGCTCAAACGCGACATCCACACGCTGAAGGGCAACGCCGCGCTCTTCGAGCTCGAGAGCGTCACGAGCTTCTGTCACGACCTCGAAACCTGGATGAGCGAGTCGGGCCAGGTCGTCGAAGACCGGCACAAGGAAACCCTGGTCTCGCTCTGGACTCGGGTCGGCACGCAGCGCTCGCAGCTCACCCGCGACGTGAGCAACAAGATCGAGCTCGAACGCGAGGAGTTCGAGGCGTTCCTCGCGAATCTGAAGCGCGGCGCCGATCGGAGCGCGCTGATTCAGACGTTCGCCTCCTGGGAGTTCGAACCGGCCTCCAGGCGCCTCGAGCTCGTGGCGGAACAGATCCGCCAGGTGGCGGCGCGCCTCGGCAAGGCGCCGGTCGAGGTCGCGTGCGAGCCCACGAAGCTACGCTTGCCCCCGCTCCAGTGGAACGGGTTCTGGTCGGTGTTCGCTCACGTCATCCGCAACACGGCCGATCACGGCATCCAGACGCCGGAGCAGCGCGCCGCCGCCGGAAAGCCCGCGCATGCGCAGGTCACGCTGGCCATGTTCCGCGAAGGAGAAGCGCTCGTCGTGAGCATCCAGGACGACGGCCCCGGCATCGACTGGACTGCGATCGCCTGGCGCGCCCAAGAGCGAGGGTTACCTCACCTCAACCCGCGTGACCTCGAGCAGGCTCTGTTCACGGACGGCGTCAGCTCGCGCGAACAGGCCACGAACACGTCGGGCCGCGGCGTCGGGCTCGGCGCCGTACGGGAAGCGCTGGCGCAGCTCGGCGGCAGCGTGGAGATTCGGACCGAGCTCGGGCGCGGCACGACGTTCCGTTTCGTCCTGCCGCTCGGCATGCTGTCGGCGCCCCGCGACCTCGGCTCCGCCGCTGCGTGATCCGGGCGTCGGGCCGGCGCCGCAAAAGCTGCCCCGGACGGGAACATTTCGGCACGGGCGCGAGTTTCCGAGCTCGAACCGCTCGAATTCCCGGAGGAATCAGCATGAAATGCCCCCGCTGTGACACGACCGTGCTCGACGAACGCGAACGGAACGGGGTGGTCGTGGACGTCTGCCCGCAGTGTCGAGGTGTCTGGCTCGACCGCGGCGAGCTCGAGAAGATGCTCGCCTTCACCACGCGCGAGGTCGAGCAGGAGCGAACTCGCTACGGCTACGAGCGCGAGCCTCCGTCCTCGGATCGACGCGGCTACCCGACCGGGGATCCTCGCCACGCCCGCCACCGCAAGAAGAGCTGGCTCGAGAACCTCGGGGACATCTTCGACTGAGCGCGGCGCGAGGCGTTCCTCGCGCGGATATCGAGTAGTTCGGTCGGTCGAGCGCCGACCCAGCAGTGATCCGCTCAGCGCGGGGCTCGTCCCCGGCGTCACCGGTGGAGCCGGTGGACGGCACGCCCGCGCCCGCCGGGCCCGGCTTTCGGCGAGCTCCTCGCCGGAGATCGACCGCTTTGCGGTCAGCGCGGCCGTCCGGGAAGCGCCCGCGCGCCGATCGCCGCGTGACCGGCGCATGATTCACCATTTTTCCTCGTGTGCCGGGGTTCCGCGTGCGCGCGCCGCACGCGTGAGTTTGACGGCGAGGTCGCGTCGGAACCGCGCAGGCCGGGCGAAGTTCGCCGCGGCTCAGGAAGCAGTGGCAGGGA
>DASXWF010001572.1:0-8565 GCA_036503835.1 Polyangiaceae bacterium
GGCGTGATGATCTACGAGAGCATGGTCGGGCGCTTGCCGTTCGACGGCAAGAACCCGGCGCAGGTGTTGAGGCGCGTGCTCGACGGCGCCTTCACGCCGGCCGATAAGGCGCGGCCCACGGTCGGCGCGCAGTTCAGCGCGATCGTCGGCCGCGCGCTCGCGCACGAGCAGAGCGGGCGCTTCGCGTCGGCCGAGGAGTTTGCGTCGGCGTTGAAGCAGGAGCTCGCGGAGCTCGGCTTCGTCGACCTGCGCGGCGAGCTGCGCGCGTTCTTCGCCGATCCCAAGGCGTACCGACAGGCGCACGAAGAGCGCCTCGTGGAGCGCCTGGTCAAGCGCGCGAGCGAGGCGCGCGCGGCCGGAGCGATTCCGCTCTCGGCGGCCTGTCTCAATCGCGCCCTCGCGCTCCGGCCCGACGACCCGGCGCTGCTCGCCGAGGTCGCGAGCCTCGGCCGAGCCGAGCGGCTGCGCAGGAACGTGAAGAGCGCGCTCGTTGCCCTCGGCGGCAGCGTACTCCTCGCCGGTTTCGTGTTCGCGGTTTCGCGCGCCGGCGATCGCCTCGTCACGCCCGCCCGTCCCGCGGTGTCCGGTGGCATTGTGCCTCGGCCGTCAACCGCGCCCACACCGCGACCTGCGCCCGTCTCGTCGGCACGGAATCCCGAGCAGAAGCCGGCGGCGCCGCCTCCGCGCCGCGCTGCTCTCCGCTCCCCGCCGGCGAAGCCACCTCCGCCCGCCGCCGTACGCGTTCCGGTCCGGATCACGGTGGACGGCCCGCAGAACGCGGCCGTCCGGGTGGACGGTGTCGAGCTCTCCGATTGGTTCAGCCCCCAGCAGCTCGAGGTCGGGGTTCACTCGTTCGAGTTCGTGCCCCCGAACAACCAGTGCTGCGACGAGGGGCAGCGCATCAGCGTCGAAATCCTGCCCCAGGAGACGCCCGGCAAGATTCAGACGGTGCGCGGGCGCATCGCCTTCAAGGATGCCGTGCTCGACATCGCCGGCACCGCCGGTTCGCGGGCCAGCTGTCCGGCGCTCGGCGGGACTTTCCCGGTTCCGAGCCGGCAGACCTTCCCGATGGGGGCGGCCTCCCGCTCGGTGAAATGCACGTTCCTCCCGCCCCCCGGGAGCGGCCTTCTCCCGAAAGAATTTGACGTCACCCTGAGCCCCGGTCGAGTCTCCAGCATCCCCGGTCCCTGAACGTTCGGCCGGGGGGCGAGAATGCGCGTTTCTCCGTGGTCGATCTTGGTGGCCGTCCTCGTCGGGTTGCTCTCGAACGTCGCGCCCGCGCGAGCTCAGACGGCGAAGGGTCGCGATGTCGCGCCGCCTCCCGAGGAAGCGCTCAGTGACGCGGGCGAGCTCGCGCGCATCGCGAGCCTGGTGGAGGCGGCGAAATACGAAGAATGCGCGGCGCGGCTCGAACGCCTGGTCGACCCGAACAGCTCCCGGCCCATCACGGATCCGGAGGTGCTCCAGACCGCGCTCGTCTACCAGGCCACCTGTTACCTCGGGCTCGGCAAGGCCGAGCTCGTCGATGAGCCGCTGCGCCAGGCGATCCGCAAAAATCCGCAGATGCGCGCGCCCGACAGCCTGGTATTTCCCCAGCGTGTCGTCGCGCGTTTCTTGAAGGTGCGGGAAGAAATGTTCAGCGAGCTCCAGGCGAGCGCGCAGGCGGCGATCGACAAGGCACGGCGCGAAGCGGCCGAGAAACAGCGGCGTGAAACCGAGGAGTGGGCGAACCTGCTCGTGCTGCAGCGCATGGCGCGCGAGGAAGTCGTCGTGACCAAGAACCGGCGCTGGATCGGGTTCGTCCCGTTCGGCGTCGGACAGTTCCAGAACGGCAACGCTCCGCTCGGATGGGGCTTCTTCGCTGTCGAGACGGCGCTCGCGGCCACGGCCCTGACCGCGACGGCCGTCTACACCTACACGGTCGCGGAAGTCGCCGACGTCCAGCAGCGCGGCGGCTCTCCCGCTCCGGAAGTTTCGGGGCGAGTGCACGACTGGCACCTCGCGCTGACGCTCAGCACGTACGGGCTACTCGGCGTGGCGGCGATCGGCATCGTCGAGGCGCAGGCTTCGTTCGTGCCGGAGGTGCGGACCGTGCGGGAGCGCAAGTTGCCCGTCAGCGTACCCGCCAAGCGCACATCCCTGCGCATCGCTCCGGACGTGGCGGCCGGGCCGAGCGGGGTCTCGCTCGGGGTGCGCGGCTCGTTCTAGCTGCCTCCACTCGCGCGTGCTCGGACGCTTCGCGTCCTGCGCGCGCGCGGTCTCCTCCAAATCCGTGCTCGCCTACGGCTGCGCGCGGATGGAGGAGACGGCGTCGTGTCGGCGTGGGCGTTTGGGTGAACTTGCGACTCGTGTGCTGTTGGGAGAGGGTGGGGCACGGCGTGACGCCTCGCGCCCGGCACATGTCCGGGCTTCGCGGGAGGCGCAACCGCCGCGCCGCGCTCCGCGGTGAACGGTGGAATGAGTTTCTGCGCATCGAAGCGCAGGTCGTCTTTCATCATCTTCCGCATGCCGTGGCTCTGGTTCGCGCCGCGGTTGCTCGGCTTCGCGGCTGAGGTCGGGCCGGCTCGCAGCGCATCTGCAATCTGCATGCATGATGCATTCGTGATGCATCGGCGGTGGCTGCAACACCCGTCCTCACCCACGCGAGTCTCGGGTCGAGCACGCCGCAGCTCGAGCGCTCCGCGTTCGCTCGACCTTCTTTTGACAGCGCGCGTTTCAGGCTGGGCGTACTTCGACGTTTTCGCGGTCCGCGGCGCGTTCGGCGGCGAGGGCGCTCGTGATGCTGCCGGCGTGCGTGGCCGGTCGGACACCGAGGAGGGCGAGGAGCAGGCGCGGGGGGCGAATGCGAAGCTCGGGGCGATCGAGGAAGAGCGCCGAAAGTTCGGAGGCGTAGGCGCGCGCGAGCTCGAGGGTGCCGAGGCCGTCGAAGGCGCGGGCTTTCGGGCGGCTCGCGAGCGGCAAGAGCACGAGGCTCGCGAAGAGCAGCCGGTAGATGACGCGCGCGCGGCGCAAGCTCGAAGGGTCGCGTTCGAAGACCTTGCACAGGAAGTGCACGTTGAGCGGGACGTGGAATGATTCGTCGCGCGTGAGCACGGTCAGCATGCGGCGCGCAGGGCCGTGCGCCACGTTGCGGAGCGCCATGCGGTAGGTCGTCGCGCCGATCGTCTCGAACATCAGGTTCGTGAGGATGATGGTCTCCATGCGATGGGCGCGGCCGTAGGCTCGGTAGAGCAGGCTCGTGACGCGGCCCATCGGCTCGACCTCGCCGCCGAGCTGTTTCAGAAATTCCACGAGGAGCTCGCGGTGCCAGCCTTCCTCGCTGCCGTACAGGCGGAGCACCGCCGAGAGCTCGGGGTCCCAGGTGGCCACTTCGCCGGCGAGCTCGTGGGCCTGGCGCAGGCCGGACTCCTCGGCGCGAAATGCCGCGTTGAAGAACTTGACGGCGGCGCGCCGCTCCGTCTCGCTGGACCAGGCGATCGGTTCGGAGAAGTCCAGCGACTCGTCGCTCATTTTTCTTGCGCGACGTTCGAGCACGGAGAGCCACCACGCCGTGGCGCGCTCTCTTTGCGGTACTACGGCGTTCAACCCTGATGCTCGCTTTCTGGATCCGCGGAGCTCCCGAGGTCCGGCAGGGAATGTGCGGCGCTCACGCCGTTCGCCTCGTCGAGCGCGATCGTCTCGGGAGACTTCGCCCGCCCGCGCACCGCCCCGCACTGGCGACACACGCGGAGCGTTTCGATGCCGAGCGCGCTCAAGCCGGCCAGCGACTTACCGCTGAGATCGACGGCCTCGCTCGCGCCGCACTCGGGGCACGGGCTGACGGCGGCGGCGCTCGATCCGCGAAACGCGAGCGCAGCGTCGAGCAGGCGATCGCCCTCGGCCTCGAGGGCGACCAGCGTCGCCCGCCGCAGCACCGGCCCGAGCGCGGTCACGAGCAGGGCGACCACGAGCAGCGCGTAGAAGGCGGTGCCCACCCCGAGGTTTGCGCGCAACGCGTACGCCCCCGCGCCGATCAGCACCGCGGCGACCACCAGATCGCGTCCGCGCTTGCGCTGGATGCCGAGCGCCGCGCGCTTCTTCGCGTCACGCGCGACGCGGCGGAGCTCGTTCTTCGCCACCGGTCCGCCGGCGAGTCGCTCGACGAGGGCCGAGCCCACCCGCGCGAACGCCGCGCCTTCCGTCCGCTGGCACAGCGCGCGCGCCCCTGCGAGATCCCCCGCGCGCAGCGATCGTTCGAGCTCGCGTCCGAGCTTCGGGATTTCGCCGAGCGCGACCCGCAATTGAAAGGTCCGCACCAGGGCGACGATCACGCCGATCAGCGCGACGACCTCGAGCGTGGGAAACTCGTCCGGCACGGGGCGAGAGTATGACGGGTCGGGGTCGGCCTGCTGGCCGAGTCGTTTCGCGCGGGGAGCGGAGCGTCAGGGGCGTTTTGCCGCGGGATCCGGCGCGGCGAACAGCTGCTTTCTGCGTTCGGCCCGCCACGCGTCGAACCGCCCGCGCTGGGCGGGGTCGAGCAGCGCTCGGATCTCCGCGTCCACCCGCTCCCGGTGCGCTTCCATCGTCGCGCCGCAGCCCTGCATCGTCTCGCGCATCAGGCGCTGCCGCTCGGGCGCGTGCTTGCGGAAGATCTCGCGCACCTGCGCCTCCTGCTCGCCCCGCAGATCGAGCTCGCGGCTCAGCATCTGCACGCGCCGCGCTTCGAACGCCTCACGGTCGCCGGCGAAGAGCGCGGCGCTCTCCTGCTTCGCGTACGCGTGATAGCCGGCGCCCGCGCAGACCGCGCCGAGCAGGAACGTTCCGACCAGCGTGAGGTACGCTTTGAGCCGCTGGCGCGTCACCATCCGAGCTCCCAGGCGAGCTCGGCGCGCGAAAGCTCGGCGCTCGTCACGCCGTCGCTGCGGCTCGCCCACCCGATCGACAGCAACGCGAAGAGCATCGCGATCGGCACGACGAAGCGCGCCGATCGCGCGAGCTCGAGCGGAAACGCCGCGGCCTCGAGCGCCACTGCGTGCATCACTCGCGCCGAAAAACCGGGGCGCGCGCGCAGCGCCGCCGTGCGCACCGCGAGCCCGGCGAGGCGCCGCTCCACGGGATCGCCGCTCATGCCGGCTCCTTCTTGCGCAGCGCCGCGCGCGCTCGCACGAGGCGCTGCTCGACGGCGCCCTCGCTGCATTCGAGAATCTCCGCGATCTCGCGGTTGGTGAAACCCTCGAGGGCCTGGAGCACGAGCGCCGAGCGCTGCTCCTCCGGCAGCTCGCCGAGCAGGTCCGAAAGCTCGCGCAGCGCGACGTGGCTGTCCGCGGCGGCCGCGCCGTCGAGCGCGCCATCGAGCAGCAGATCGCCGAGCACCTCGCGCCGGCTCCGGCTGCGGCGTTGATCGATCGCCGTGCGCGTGACGATGCGGTAGAGCCACGTCGAGACGGACGAGCGTCCCTCGAAGTGGCCGCCAGCGAGCGCGCGGTAAGCCTTCACGTAGCTTTCCTGCACGACATCCTCCGCTTCGGCGAGGTCCCCCGTGACGCGCGCGGCATAGCGGACGAGCTTCTCGAACGTCCCCTCGACCAGTCGCTCGAAGGCGCCGGGATCTCGGCTGACCGCGCGGGCCGCTTCCTCGAGCGTTTCCAGATCGGAACTCCTACCAGTGAGCTCACGTCCCTTCGACGACGGAACCGAGGCACTCCCTACGGTCCGCCCGTACTGTGGCGAAATCCCTCGCGATGAAGCGTCTAGGTCTATGATTTTATTGTGTTTGATTGGGGCACGGAAACCGGGAACCCGGCTGACCCGCGCCATTTTGGAGCGAAGCGTAGGGAGCGCTTCGGTCCGAGCGTCGAACAGGAGAAACCCGACCATGGACGACGTTTCCGCCACCAAACCTCCCGCGCCGAAGAAGCTCGAAGGGGATCCCGAGGTGATGAAGAAGCTCGGTGTCGGGCAACCGCGCCGCGCGCGGCGCTGGGTCCTGCGCATCGTCTTGCTGCTCGCGACCGCGGCCACCGCGGCCGGCATCTGGTTTCTCCGGCAGCGCGCCGAACTCGAGAAGCAGCCGAGCTACGTGACCGCTCCGGTCGAGCGCGGCGACCTGCGCGAGACCGTCACCGCCACCGGCACGCTGAGCCCCCTCGATCAGGTCGAGGTCGGCGCGGAGGTGACCGGTCGCGTGACGGCCGTGCTGGTCGACATCAACGACCAGGTCAAAAAAGATCAGGTGCTCGTCGAGATCGACACCGAGCAGCTTTCCGCGCGCGTCGACGAATCGCAGGCGCAGCTCCGGAGCGCCCACGCCAACCAGGCGAACGCGAACGCCACCGTGAAAGAGGCCGAGTCGAAAGCCGCCCGCGCGCGAGAAATGCACCAGCGCGGCCTGATTTCCGACCAGGATCTGGAAGCCGCCCAGGCCGCGCTCGAGCGCGCCAAGGCCTCGGTCTCGACGAGCTCCGCGCAGATCACGGTCGCCGCCGCCTCGCTGAAGTCCGCGAAGACGAGCCTCGGCAAGGCCATCATTCGCGCCCCGATCGACGGGATCGTGCTCGCGCGCACGATCGAGGTCGGCCAGACCGTCACGTCGGGCTTCCAGACGCCGGTGCTGCTCACGCTCGCGCGCGGGCTCGAACAGATGCAGCTCCAGGTCGACGTGGACGAAGCCGACGTGGGGCGCGTTCACGAGAACCAGACCGCGACCTTCGTCGTCGACGCCTACCCGAGGCGTACGTTCCGCTCGACGCTCGTCACGCTTTCGAACCTGCCCAAGACGGGCACCACGGTCGTCACGTACCAGGCGACGCTCACGGTCGAAAATCCCGAACGCCTGCTCAAGCCCGGCATGACCGCCACCGCCACGCTCGTGACGAGCGAAGAGAAGGACGTGCTCTCCGTCCCGAACGCCGCGCTGCGCTTCGAGCCGCCCGCTCCTCCCGGCAGCGCCAAACCCGGCGCCGGCCTGCCGCTGCCCGGCCTCGGCGGCCCGATGCGGGGCATGGGCATGCGCTCGCCGCGGCCGCAGGGCTCGGCGCGGCCGGGCGGCACCGAGCGCGTGCGGCGGCAGCACGTCTACGTGCTCAAGCAAGGCGTGCTCACGAAGGTCCCGGTCGAGGTCGGGGCGACGGACGGGCGGCGCACGGCCGTGAAAGGCGAGGGGATCGGGCAGGGCACCCAAGTGGTCGTGGACGTGAACGAGGGCAAGCCATGACCGACTACCCCGTCGTCGAGTTCGAGAACGTCTCGAAGATCTACGGCGCGGGCGACGCCGAAGTGCGGGCGCTCGACGGCGTGAACCTGCGCATCGAGCGCGGCGAGTTCGTCGCGATCATGGGCGCGAGCGGTTCGGGGAAGTCGACCGCCATGAACGTGATCGGCTGCCTCGACGTGCCGACCTCCGGCAGGTTCTGCTTTCACGGCGTCGACGTGGGCGCGCTCGAGCCGAACCAGCGCGCGCTGCTCAGGCGTCACTACATCGGCTTCGTTTTCCAGGGTTTCAACCTGCTCGCGCGCACCACGGCGCTCGAAAACGTCGAGCTGCCGCTCGCCTACCGCCGCGTCCCGCACAAGAAGCGGCGGGAGCGCGCGCTCGAGGCGCTCTCCGCGGTGGGGCTCGCCGACCGCGCCGATCACACGCCCGCCGAGCTCTCCGGCGGCCAGCAGCAGCGGGTCGCGATCGCGCGGGCGCTCGTGTGCGAGCCCTCGCTGCTGCTCGCCGACGAGCCGACCGGCAACCTCGACTCGGCGAAGAAGGTCGAGATCATGGAGCTGCTCGTGCGCTTGAACGAGAGCCTCGGCATCACGATCGCGATGGTGACGCACGAGCCCGACATGAGGCGGTATGTCTCGCGCGTGATCGTCTTCAAAGACGGCCACATCGTCGATCCCGACGAAGTTCCTTCGTTTCGCAAGCCGGACCTCGGCGCCGGCGCTCCCGGGGGCGCGCCGTGATCCTCCTGAGCTTCGTGATGGCGCTGCGGGAAATCCGGCGCAACACGCTGCGCTCGTTCCTCACGATGCTCGGGATCGTGATCGGCGTGGGCGCGGTGATCGCGCTCGTCACGATCGGCGAAGGCGCGAGCAGCAAGGTCGCCGCCGACATCGGCAAGCTCGGCAACAATCTCCTGATCGTGAGCCCCGGCGGGATGCGGCGCTCGAGCGGCTTCGCCGCGGCCCAGGGCTTCACGAAGGACGACGTCGACGCGATCGAGGCCGACGTGCTCGGGATCGAGCGCCTGGCGCCGACGGTCTCGCGCCAGGCGCTCGCGGTTTCGGGCAACAGGAACTGGCGCACGAGCGTGACCGGCACGACCGACTCGTACCTCGACGTGCGCGACTACAAGATCGCGAGCGGCCGGCGTCCGAACGAAGCCGAGTTCAAGTCGGGGCAGCCGCTGTGCGTGGTGGGAGCGACCACGGCGAAGGAGCTCTTCGGTTCGGGCGACCCGATCGGCGCGGCGATTCGGCTCGACAAGCTGAGCTGCGAGGTGATCGGAGTGCTGGCGGCCAAGGGCCAGTCCGGCATGGGTCAGGACCAGGACGACGTGGTGCTGATGCCGCTCCGGGCCGTGCAACGGCGCCTGG
>DASXWF010001573.1:0-9830 GCA_036503835.1 Polyangiaceae bacterium
CCCCCAATCCCTCCCTCTGACCCCTTCCTCTGACCCCTTCCTCTGACCCCTTCCTCTGACCCCTTCCTCTGACCCCTTCCTCTGACCCCTTCCTCCGACCCCTTCCTCTGACCTTCGTACTCAGTTGCACGAGTTCTTCGCGAGCCCGTAGCGCCCCGAGAACCAGCGTTCGAAGATCCAGTTGCCGAGGAGCACTCCGCCCGCGGTGACCAGCGCGATCACGTGCCCGGCTCCGAGCTGCGCGAGCACCGTACCCGGACAGCTCCCGGAGAGCCCCCAACCGACGCCGAACACGACGCCGCCGGCGACGCTGCCGCGGTGGATCGGTCGCGCCATCGCGCGCACGCCTTCGCCCGCGGGCGAGCGCAGCAAGAGGCGCAGGCCGAGCCAGGCCACGCACGTGGTCATCGCCGCGAGCGCGAACAGGTGCGCTTCCTGGAAGTGGAACATGCGCAGCATGGCGTCGAAGTCGGAGGCGCCGCTCGTGAAGAGCGCGATGCCGAACAGCGCGCCGAGGCCGAGCTGGAGCAGCGCGCCCATCAACCGCCTCCGAACACGATGAAGAGCCAGGCCACGCCGAGCGCGGTGAGCCAGAAAACGGCCGTGGTGAGCAGGCTCCCGCGCTCGCCGCGCGCGAACCCGCTGATACCGTGGCCGCTCGTGCAGCCGCCGGCGAGGCGCGTGCCGACGCCGATCAGCACGCCGCTCACGAGCAACACCAGGATCGGCAGCGGGCCGAACGTGCCGTAGCGCGCGTCGAAGCCCGCGCCGAGCGTGAGCGCCGGCGCGAACTTGCCCCGGGCGAGCACGAGCGCGAGCGGTCCGAGCACCATACCGACCAGGAACAGGGGCCGGTAACGCTCGGCCTCCGCGCGAACGCGCGCGAGCTTGTCGCGCCACGACGGCGCCTGCTCGGTCGCCTGCGGTCCGAACTCGGCTTCCGTCTCCGCGAGCAGCGCCGCCTGGAGCTCGGCGAGCGACGCCTCCTCTTCCGAGCGCTTCTCGAACACCGACGCGTACGACGAAGAGACGCCGAGCAACCGGCCGCTCAGGAGCGGGTAGAGTGTCGCGATCGCGCCGACGGCGAGGCCGCCGAGCCAGAAAGGTAGGAACTGGCTCAAGGACGCCCGGGCAAAACCTTGCCGTTCGGTAAGAGGTAGAGCGGCACCGGTTCACCCCGCTTCGCCATCTTGTAGCGTTCGCACTGAGTGTAGTCGGCCTGGCAGTAGCGGATCTGCCAGGTCTTCAAGGAGGCGCTCAGCAAGAACAACGGATAGAGCTTGCAGGTCTCCGTATGCGGGCAGTGGTCTCTGCTCACCATCTACGAGGATAGGCAGCAAACGCCGCTCGTCAACGCACACCGCCAGCGACGATGTGTGAAGAGGTAGGTTTCTCACGCGGAGGGCAAGCTGCGGCGGAGAAGCAAGCTGCGGCGTAGAAAGCTGGTGCGGACGTAGAAGCAACCTGCGACGTTCCTATTTGGCCGCCAAGACGCCAGCGGCGGAGCGCCAGGGCCCGCCAGCGGAATTGTTGGGTGATTCACGCCAGGTGAGTCGCCATTTGCGCAGCCAAGCCCCCAAATCCTCTGGCGAGCCCTGGCGGCCTGGCCTCCGTCACGTCAGCGGGCACTCGCGAGGCTCCGGTCATCGTCACTCCGGCGGATCCCAGTACTCGACCTCGACGCCGTGCGGCGATCGAAAGCGTGTCATTTTGCCCGATCGTTCGAGGACGTAATCGGGCCCCACGGGCACCTTGCCGAAACCACCGGGCGTATCGACGATGAGCTTCGGCAGCGCAATCCCGCTGAGCCGCCCCTGGAGCTCGCTCATCAAGCGAATGCCCGTGTCGAGCGGCGTGCGCAAGTGCGAGGTGCCGCGCACCGGATCCGTTTGCAGGAGGTAGTACGGGCGCGCGCGCACGCGAATCAGGCCGCGAAAGAGCTCGGTGAGGGTCGTCGCGTCGTCGTTCACGCCGCGCAGGAGCACGGTGTGGTTCATGACGGGGAACCCCGCGTCGGCGAGCCGGCAGAGCGCGCGCCGCGACTCCGCCGTGAGCTCCCGCGGGTGGTTGAAGTGCGTCATGACCCAGAGCGGATGGTGCGGCCGGAGCGCGCCGACGAGCTCGTCCGTGATGCGCGAAGGCAGGACGACCGGCACGCGCGTCGCGAGGCGGATCGTTTCGATGCTCGGAATCGCGCGCAAGCGCGCGATCAGGCGCTCGAGGCGCTCCGTCGCCATCGCGAGCGGATCGCCGCCGCTCACGATCACGTCGCGAATCTCGGGGTGGGCCTCGAGGTACGCGAACGCCGGCGCCAGCCGCTCGTCCGAGCGCGCGCCGCCGCCCGCTCCCACCAAGCGGCTGCGGGTGCAGAAGCGACAGTAGACCGCGCAGCGATCGGTCGCGAGCAGGAGCGCGCGATCGGGATAGCGGCGGATGAGCTCGGGCGCCGCCTCGTGCGCTTCCTCGCCGAGCGGGTCGCGCAGATCGCCGGGCGCATCCCGGGCCTCGGCGGCGTGCGGCACCACCTGACGCCGGATCGGGCAGCTCGGGTCCGTGCGGCTCGCGAGCGCCAGGTAATACGGGGTGATGAGCAGCGGCAGGCCCGCGGCTTCGGCGGCACGCGCGCCGGCGAGCTCTTCCGGCGTGAGCTCGAGCCGTTCGGCGAGCTCCGCCGCCGTGCGCACGGCGCGGCGGAGCTCTTCACGCCACTCGTTCGGCGCTCCGTCGCCGGCGCTCGAACCGTCCGGCGCCGCTACGATCGGAAGGCCGCCCGTCCCGCTCACTGCGGAGACGGCGGGGTCGGCTGCGGCGCTCCGCCCGGCAGGGGCAGGCGCGGCATCCCGGGCGACCGCGCAAAGCCGGGAGACGAGGGCGGCGCCGCCACCGCAGGCGCCGCGCTCGGCGGCGGCAGCGGCATGGCGCTGAGCGCCGCCTGATCGATCTTCACGGGGAAGCGCGCGCGGAGCTCCTTCTCGAGCGCCTGCTCCTTCTCCTTGATGCGGGACTGCACGACGGCCGTGCGGATCGCGCGCTGCGATTCCTCGAACTTGCGCTCGCGACCGTCGGTCTTGCTGGTGACGCGCACCACGTAGAACTTCTTGTCGACTTCGACGACCGTGGGGAACGTCTCGCCGACGTTCGCGATCTTGAACGCGGCCTCGCGCACCGGCTCCGGGACGCGCGGGTTCGCGCCGCGCGTGTGCCCGGGCGCACCGACGATGCCGAGATCGCCCGCGAGCTCGTTCGGCGCCGTCGGCGACGCGCGACCGCCCTTTTGTGTGGAGTTCTGCTCGACGAGCTGTCCCCATTCGGCCGGGCTCGCCTTGAGCGCCTTGGCGAGCACCGTCTTCGCGACGGCGGCCGATTCGGCCACCACGGCCGCGACGCGCCGGCGCTCGGGCTCGGCGAACTCGTCCTTGTGCGAGTCGTAGTAGGCGCGGAGGTCCGCTTCCGGAATGTCGTTGGCGGCCGGGCCCGACTTCTTGATCTCCTCGAGCAGCTGATCGCGGAGGACCTGGCGCACGCGCTCCTGCGTCTCGGGCGCCTTGTCGAGGCCGCGGCGCTTGGCTTCCTGCGCCAAGAGCTCGATCTCCACCATCTCGTCGAGCAGGCGTTTGCGCCGGTCCGGCGACTGATAACGCATGCGCTCGAACTGATCCATGCGCTCGAGCGACGCGGCGTACTCGCCCAGCGTGATCGTGCGGTCGCCCACCTTCGCCAGCGTCTTCGCGGCAAGCTCCGGCGAGAGCGGCTTCGGTCCGGCCGAAGCGCTCGCGGAAGCCGCCGCGGCAGGTTCGCTCTTCTTCTTCGAGCAACCGACCGGCACGAGGAGCGGCAGCATCACGAACATCCCCAAAAGCCGGGCACGCGCCGCACAGCGGCTGCTTGCTTCGGCCGCCCACACAGTGCGGTTTCGTGAAAGCATCGGGGGCGTGATTACTACGAGGCCGGGCGTCCGTCGAGCGGGCTCGAAAACGGCGTTCCACGCCGCCGGGCGCGGGAAACGGGGACCGAGGCCAAAAAGCCGAGTTGCCAGGCCGGGGTCGGGAGAGTAGGAGCGTCGAAGCGTGGAAGAGAAAACGCTTCGCTATCGCAGGGTGGTCCTGAAACTGAGCGGAGAGGCCCTGAGCGGCAAGCAGGGGGGCTCGGGCATCGATACGGCGATGCTCAAGGCCACGGCCGAAGAGCTGCGCGACGTCCACGCGACGGGCGTTCAGATCGCGCTGGTGGTCGGCGGGGGCAACATCTTCCGGGGCCTGCGCGGCGCGAGCGAAGGCATGGACCGCGCGCAGAGCGACTACATGGGCATGCTCGCCACCGTCATCAACTCGCTAGCCCTCCAGGACGCGCTCGAGAGGGTGGGCGTGCCGACGCGGGTCATGAGCGCGATCGCGATCCAGCAGGTCGCCGAGCCGTACATCCGGCGCCGCGCCATCCGCCACCTGGAGCGCGGCCACGCAGTGATCTTCGCGGCGGGCACCGGCAATCCGTTCTTCTCCACCGACACGGCCGCAGCCCTGCGCGCGATGGAGGTGCGAGCGGACGGCGTGCTCAAGGCGACCAAGGTGGACGGCATCTACGAACGCGACCCGGTGCGTTACCCGGACGCCAAGATGCTCGAGCGCGTGAGCTACGATCGCTTCCTCGCCGATCACCTGGGAGTGATGGACGCGACCGCGGTCGCGCTTTGCCGCGATCACGGACTCAAGATTCGCGTCTTTCGCATGTCTGCCGGGAATATTCGGCGTGTGTGCCTGGGCGAGAACGTGGGCACTACCGTGTCCGAACAAGTCTGAAGTCGCGCCCGAACGCGCTTCGCAGCAAGAACGCCGGGTGTAACGGCCACCCCGGCGATTTTCTTCGCCGTGGCAGAAGCCCCGGTCGCGGCGTAAGCTCCGGCCCGTCATGTGGCAGTCGCTCCCCGAGTTCGGCACGGGCGTCCTTTACGCCATTCTGGTGGCCGCGGCGTACACCTTCGCGGTGAGCCTCGCCGCCGGGCGCGGCCAGCCCCGGCTGCTCGCCTCGGCCCGCTACGGGGCATACGCCACCGCCGGGCTCACCCTGTTCGCGGTTTCGCTGCTCGCGTACGCGTTCATCACCCACGACTTTCGCATCCGCTACGTCGCTCGCTACAGCGACCGCTCGATGCCGACGAGCTACCTGTTCACCGCTCTCTGGGGCGGACAGGACGGCTCACTGCTCTGGTGGACGTTCCTGCTCGCCGGCTACACCACGGCCTGCGTCGCGTGGATGCGCGGTCGCTACCGCCACCTGCAGCCGTACGTGATCGCGACCCTGATGGGCATCTTCGGCTTCTTCGCGGTGTTGATGCTGTTCGCCGCGAACCCCTTCGAAGCCACCATCGCCGGAGCGCGCCCGGACGGCGAAGGTCTGAATCCGCTGCTCCAAAACTACTGGATGGTGATCCACCCGCCGTCGCTCTACATGGGATTCGTCGGCTGTTCGATCCCGTTCGCCTTCTGCATCGCCGCCCTCGCCACCGGCCGCCTCGACAACGAGTGGATCGTCGCCGTCCGGAAGTGGATGCTGTTCGCCTTCCTGTTCCTTTCGATCGGGAATGCGCTCGGCATGGCGTGGGCGTACGAGGAGCTCGGCTGGGGCGGCTATTGGGCCTGGGATCCGGTCGAAAACGCGGCGTGTCTGCCGTGGTTCACGGCGGGTGCCTACGTGCACTCGACCATGATCCAGGAGCGCCGGAACATGCTGAAGGTCTGGAACGTGTTCCTGATCTGCCTCACGTTCTTCTTGACCATCTTCGGCACCTTCCTGACGCGCGCCGGCATCATTTCGAGCGTGCACGCCTTCGCCCAGAGCGACATCGGCAAGTACTTCGTCTGGTTCATGGGCATCATCGCCGCGACCTGCATCGGGCTCGTGGTGTGGCGCCTGCCGCGCCTGCGCGGCAAGGCCGAGATCGAGTCGGTGGCGAGCCGCGAGGCGATGTTCGTCATCAACAACTGGGCGCTGCTCGGCGGCGCCACGTTCATCTTCGTCGCCACGCTGTTCCCGAAGCTCAGCGAGCTCTGGGGTGAGAGCGTCACGGTCGGCCCGCCCTTCTTCAACCGCTGGATGGCGCCGATCGGCCTCGTGATCTTCGCCCTGATGGGGCTTGCCCCGCTCTTCGGCTGGCGCAAGACCAGCCCCGACGCGCTGAAGAAGGCGTTCGTGATCCCGGTCGTGGCGCTCGTCGGGATGTTCGTCGTGCACGTGGCCTTCGGCCGCTCGCTCGGCTACCCGGCCTTCGTCGAGCGCGACGCGTTCTACCCGGGGATCATCGGTGTCATCCTGCAGAAGATCGGCTCCGCGCTGCCCGGCCTCACGGTCGCGATCACCGCGTTCAACGTCGCGGTCGTGATTCAGGAGTTTGCGCGGGGCATCGCCGCGCGCCAGCGTTCCGCCGAGAAGCGCAACGAGCGCGAGAGCATCCCCGTCGCGCTGCTGCGCCTGGTCGACAAGAACCGGCGCCGCTACGGCGGTTACATCGTGCACCTCGGCATCTGCGCCATGTTCATCGGCTTCACGGGCGGCGCCTGGGGCCTCGACCGCGAGACCGCGCTCACCCCGGGCAAGAGCTACACCCTCGGCTCCTACGAGCTCCGCTACGAAGGCTCGCGCATGTGCCCCGGCAACCCGAAGTGCAGCCCCGAGGAGCAGGCCGACGTGAACAAGCGCATGATCTTCGCCGACCTCACGATCCTGAAGCAGGGGCGCGAAATCGGACGGCTCTCGCCCGCCAAGTTCATCTATCACCGCCAACCCGAGAGCCCGACGACCGAAGTTGCCATGCGACGCGCGCTGAGCGAGGACATCTACGCCGTGGTCGGCACCGTGGATCCCCAGACCAAGCGCGCCACCTTCCAGTTGCACCTGAACCCGCTCGTTTCCTGGATTTGGGTGGGCGTGCTCGTGCTCATCGCGGGCGCGTCGGTTTCGCTCTGGCCCGAGCTCAGCTTCCGGGAGGTCGGCGCCTGGGGCTACCTGCGCGCGGGCGCGGGCGTCGCGACGAGCGTGATGCTCGCCGTTTGGCTCGCCGTGAGCCCGAGCAGCGCCTACGCGGCGTCCGCGCGGCCTCGCAGCGCCGCGCCGAGCGCCGAGCTCGAATCGCGACCGGCGCCGCTCGGCGCGCTGGGAGCCGCGTTCGCCGGACTCGCGCTCGGGGCTTGCGTGGCGATCGGACGGCGGCGCGCTCGATGAACCTGTCCGCCTTGCCACCCGGGGCGCTGCGCGCCGCGCTGCCGGTCGTCACCATCGTGGGCGCGGTCGTCGCGGGCGTGACGCTCGGAATCGAGCTCGCGATTCTGATCGTCGCGTCCGGAGCGCTGCTCGGCGTGGTCGCGCTGCTCTGGGCGAGCGTGCAGAGCCTCACCGGCGAAAGCCCGATCACGCTCGAAGAGGCGCTCGGCCTCGGCGCGCCCTCGGTCGAGGAGGAGCAGAAGCGCGCCGTCTTGCGCGCGCTCAAGGACCTCGAGTTCGAGCGCAGCGTCGGCAAGATCAGCGAAGAGGACTACGCCGAGCTCTCCGCTCGTTACCGCGAGGACGCCAAGCGCCTGATGCAGGCGCTCGACCAGAGCTCGGAGCCGGCGCGTGCGCGCGTGGACAAGCTCGTCGCCGAGCGCGTCGCGAGCGGGAAGCGCCGGAAGAAGCACGACGACGACGAAACGCAGACGAGCGCGGACGGCGGAGAGCAAGCGGACGCAGGCACGGGAACCGACGCTGCGCCGGAGAGCGACGCTCCGCGCGAGGAAGCGGAGAGCGCGCCTGCGGAGAGCGACGCTCCGCGCGAGGAAGCGGAGAGCAAGGACGGCCCCGCCAGCGAGCGTGCCCGCGCCGGAGGCGAAAGCTCGTGAAATCCTGGTTTTTTTCCCTGATCTTGACGCTGCTCGGACTCGCGTTCGCGCTGCCCGCTCACGCGCAGGACCCGCACGGCGAAATGCGCGCCGAGTCGCCGGCCCCCGTCGATCGCATCGAGCCCGCGCCGGACCTGCCTCGCGGCACGATCGAAGCGCTGATCTTGGATGCCAACGAGCAACCGATCCCCCAGCGCGAGGTGCGGCTCGGCATCCTGTTCCAGAAGATCGCCGAGGGCGAATCGCGGAGCTCGCGCGACGGGGTGACCGGGCCGAACGGCGTCGTGCGCTTCGACGGCCTCGACAGCTCGTCGAGCTTCAGCTACCGCATCGCGACCAAGCTCGCGCCGGCCGAGTACGCTTCGCAGCCGTTCAACCTGCGCGAGAACGGCGGCATGCGCGTCGTCGTGCACGTGTTCCCGGCCACCGCCGATCCGTCGAAGACGATGGTCGGCATGCGCGGCTTTTTCTACATCGAGACGCGCGACGACGTCTTCCAGGTCGAGGTCTTGTTCCGGGTCATCAACCTCGGCAAAGTCGCGTGGGTGCCGGAGCAGGCGTTCATGGATCTTCCCGCAGGATTCAAGGCATTTTCTGCGGGACAGGCGATGAGCGATGTGAAGTTCGAGGCCGTCGAGGGACGCGGCGCGCGCCTGGTCGGCACGTTTCCGCCGGGCTCACGCGACGCGAGCTTCCGTTTTCAGGTGCCGAAACCCGCGGAACACTCCGTCACGTTCCGCGCTTCGACTCCGCCGCGCACCGTCGAGATGCGCGTGATCGCCGTCGCCGGAAAGAACATGGGGATGAGCGTCGAAGGTTTCGATGCGCCTCAGGAAGGCAACGGACCGACGGGCGATCGTGTGCTCGTGACGCGCAAGCTGGTCTCTCGCACCTCGCCCGAAGTCGGGCCGTTCGTCGTGACGCTCACGGGCCTGCCCGTCCCGGGCAACGGGCGCTGGGTGGCCGCCGGTATCGCCTTCGCGCTCGCCCTGTGCGGCGGCGCGGCGGCCGGCGGCAAGCTGCGCCTCGTGTCCAGCGAGCGCTCCGAAGGCGACCGTGCCCGCGCGCGCGAGCTCCTGCTCGCCGAGCTCGTGAACCTCGAGCACGCCAAGCAGCGCTCCGAAATCGGCCCGAACGCTTACGAGCGCACCCGCCGCCACTTCGCCGACGCCCTCACCCGCATCGGCCTCCCCACCGACACGAAACGCCCCAAACGAGCCCTCCGCGAGCGCCAGGCGTAGTTTTGCGTAGGTTCGCGGCTCGGTAGGTTCTGGACGGCGGGGAGGGTTTTTTGGCCGCCAAGGCCGCCAAGAGCGTCAAGGCCGCCAGCCGGCGTGGTTCCTTTTGGTTTGGTAGGTCTCGACGACAGCGAGGGTTATTTAGCCGCCAAGGCCGCCAAGAGCGCCAAGGCCGCCAGCGGATTTTGAGGTGGGTTGCTCGAAGAGCCCATCGCGGGAGCCCAGTTGCGGCTCCTTCACGCTCGGATCGCTCCTTCCGAACCCAAATCCCTTGGCGCTCTTGGCGCTCTTGGCGGCCTTGGCGGCCTCTGGGAGGCGTCAGGTCGCCAGGTGCTACCGAGAAGCGCGAAAACCCCCAGGCAGGCCTGATTTCCCAGGTGTTTTGCGGGTGTGATGCGGGGCGTCATGTGTCTCATCCACAGGCTGAGGACAAGTTGCGGAAATCCCTAGGGATCAACCAGGTGACAGCTCGTGCACGAGGCGGTGTCGTACGGATTTCTCCAGGGTACCCACGGAGCATGCCGTAGTGCCATCCACAGGCGCGTTGGCCAAATTTCTTGTTCCTTTCCATCGGTTACTTCCTCTATCCCCAAACTCCCCAGGCCCTACGATAGACGACTGGTTTAATTAATTTCTCTTAGGATCGAAGAGAAGAGGGTCTCCTGCCGGTCTGCCCGGAGGGCCTGGAAGTCCTTTCGGAATCCTGCTGGCGCCTCGCTGCCGC
>DASXWF010001574.1:0-1786 GCA_036503835.1 Polyangiaceae bacterium
AGCTCAGCCCGCGTTCACGCTCCCCCATTGCAGACAAGCCCAGCGCCGGATGAGCTCGAACCGGCCGTGCACGGCGAGCTTCTTGTGCAGCGCCGCGACCTGATTCGTCACCGTGCAGGCCGCGGTCTGGCGTTGCTCGGCGATCTGCGTGGGATTCTGGCCGATGGCCGTCAGCCAGGCGACCTGGCGCTCGGCGGGGCTCAAGTCGGGCAAGAAGCGCGAGTCGAGCGCCGGAAGCCCGAGCGCCACGTACCTTCCCCCTTCATGCTCGAACCGGAAGAGCTCGGTGGGCGGGAGGTGGATCGTACCGCAGTAGCGCAGGCCGACGAGCACGATGGGCAGCGGCGTGGATTGCACGCGGCACGCGACGCCCAGCTTACGCAGGGCGCCGCTCAAGAGCTGCGAGACGGCGGGCACCGAGAGGTCGAAGCCCGCAGCGAGCACCTTCTGCGTCTCGGCCTGGATGGCTCGATGGAGCATCACGAGCTCGCGCTCGTTGAGGGGCTTGCGCGCCTGGAGCGGGCGCTCTTCCGCGATCGCGCAGCAGTAGCGCTCGAGCGCGAAGGTTTCGAGCACGCGCAGCTCGCCGTTGACGAGTCCGCGCCAGAAGCGCCGGACCGAATCGTCCTCGTCGGTGCGACGCGGAGCTTCGACCAATTCGAACGTGGACCTGAAGTCCGCGAGCTGTAGCTCCGCGACGCGCCGGAGCGGATGCGTGGAGATGAACGGAGCCGGGACGGCGAAGTCCTGCACGGCCGATGCAGAGAGCAATGGATGTGCCACGTTGAGTCGACGCGGCTCGCCGTGATTTTTCGCGTCCTTCTCGCACAGGGACGTCGCTTTTCGAGACGGCGGTGCGGCGACTCCGACAGATCCGTCGGATCCATCGGACAGAGTCCGATTTTTCGAACAGCCGAACCTCCCCGGACATGCGAGGATTTTCAGCGGGCCGACGACCCGGCGGGGGTTCACCCCTGCCGACTCAGCGCTCGCGAGACAGCTTGAAGGCCTTGATCAGGGCGTAAACGTGCCCTCGCGTCAGGTCGAGCCGGCGGGCCGCCGTGGGCACGTTCCAGTCGGCGGCCGCGAGCGCGCGGGCGAGCAGCTGCTTTTGAAACGAACGGGTCTCGTCCTGGAAGGTCCCATGCTCGGCGTCCGCGGGGGCCGGCTCCACGGCCGCGGGCGGCGCCTCCGAGATGTCGCGAAACAGGTGCGAAGACTGGACCTGACTGAGGCTCTGCGCGGCCGCCCGGATCGTGGCCTGCTGCACGACGTGCTCGAGCTGGCGCACGTTGCCGAGCCACTCGGCCGCCGCGATCGAACGGATCGCATCGGGCGAGAGCTCGACGCGCGGCAAGCCGTGCGCCTCGACGGCCTTCTCGCAAAAGTGACGGGCAAGCAGCGGCAGGTCCGAGCGCCGCTCGCTCAGGCTGGGCAGGCGCATCGACACGACGTTCAGGCGAAAGAGCAGGTCGTCCCGGAAGCGGCGCTGCTTCACCGCCTCCACGAGATCCTGATTGGTGGCGGCCAGGATGCGCGCGTCCGCCTTTTTTGCCTGGGAGTCTCCCAGGGGAAAGTACTCCTTGGTCTGGAGGAACTGCAGGAGCTTCGCCTGCGCGGCCAGCGAGAGCTCCCCGATTTCGTCGAGGAAGAGCGTGCCCGCTTCGGCCGCGCCGATCTTGCCTTCGATGTCGCGTACGGCGGTCGAATGCGCGCCTTTCTTGGCGCCGAACAGCTCGCTTTCGAACAGGGCATCGGGGATGGCCGCGCAGTTCACGCCGATGAA
>DASXWF010001575.1:0-13919 GCA_036503835.1 Polyangiaceae bacterium
GACGACGCCACGCGGACGCGACTCGCGAAGGTCGACCTCTCCGAGAGCACCGGGCTTCGCGCGGGTCGCTTTGGCCGGTTGTTGCTCGCGACGGGATCGTCGCTCGCCGTATCGGTTCCCTCCGGCGCCCTCGTGCGCCACGGCCAACTGGAGGGCGTTTTCGTCGTGGAGGCCGGCACCGCGCGGCTGCGTCTCGTGCGCTCCGGCAGGATGCACGAAGGGCGGCTCGACATAGCGTCGGGTCTATCGGGGAACGAGCGCGTCGTGATCGAAGGCGCCGCCGAGCTCGTCGACGGCGAGCGGGTTCAGGTGAGGCCGTGAGGCTCCGTAGGAAATTGGGCGTCGCGGGAGCCATGGCCCGCGCGTTCGTGGGTTCCAGGCTGACGCCGCTCTTCGCGATCGGTTCGGTGCTGGTCGGGCTGCTCGCGATCGTCGTACTGCCGCGCGAAGAAGAGCCGCAGATCAAGGTGCCGGTGGTCGACATTCTGGTGGGCATGCCGGGCGCGAGCGCCAGTGAAGTCGAGAGTCGCGTGTCCACCCCGCTCGAGCGGCTGATGTGGGAAATTCCGGGGGTCGAATACGTCTATTCGACCAGCCAGCCCGGCCGCGCGCTGATCGTCGTTCGTTACGAAGTCGGCGAGGACCCCTCGCAAGCGCTCGTCAAGCTCTATCAGAAGCTTCAGGCAAACGCCGATCGGATGAGTCCGGGTGCGTCACCGCCTCTCGTCAAAGCGCGCTCGATCGACGACGTGCCGATCCTCGCGCTGACATTCCACTCGAAAAAGCACGATCACCTGACGCTGCGCCGGGTGGCGTCGCAGGTCGAAGCCGAGATCCGGCACCTGCCCGACGTGTCCGAGACCACGCTCATCGGCGGGTATCGCCGGCAGATCCGGTTGCATCTGGATCCCGCCGCACTGGCCGCTCGCGGCCTCGGAATCACTCAGGTTCTCTCCGCTCTCGGCCCGGCCAATCGCCAAGAGATCGCCGGCGCGCTGACCACGGACGATCGAGACGTCATCGTCCAGACCGGCGCCTTCTTCAGCAGCGCCGCCGACCTCTCCTCGGCGGTCGTGGGCGTGCACGGAGCCGACCCGGTCTATCTCCGCGACGTCGCGAAGGTCGAGGATGCCTCCGAGGAGCCGGCGCAGTACGTGCTCTACGGCAGCGGGGCGGCCTCCGGCGGCGCGGCGGGCGACGAGCCGGCGGTCACCCTGGCCGTCGCGAAGCGACCGGGAAGCAATGCCATCAGCGTCGCCCAAAGCGTGCTTTCGCACGTCGAAAGCCTCGAGGGTAGGGTGATTCCCGGCGACATCGCGATCGCGATCACGCGACACTACGGCGCGTCCGCAGCGGAGAAATCGAACGAACTCCTGTTCCACATGGCCGTCGCGGTGGTGGCGGTCACCCTGCTCGTCCTCTTCATGCTCGGTTGGCGCGAGTCCGCGGTGGTCGCGATCGCCATTCCCTCGACGCTGGCGCTCATGCTGCTGGTGTTCGTGCTCGTCGGCTACACGCTCAACCGGGTCACGCTGTTCGCGTTGATCTTCTCGATCGGCATCCTCGTCGACGACGCGATCATCGTGGTGGAGAACATCGTTCGGCATCGCGATCTGGACGTCTCCGAGCGGAGCTCGCTCCGGGACATCGTCGTGCGCGCCGTGGCCGAGGTGGGAAACCCGACGCTCCTGGCGACGCTGACGGTGATTGCCAGCATTCTGCCGATGGCGTTCGTGGGAGGTCTGAACGGGCCCTACCTCCGGCCGATTCCGGTCGGCGCCTCGGCGGCCATGGGGTTCTCGCTCCTCGTCGCTTTCGTCGTGACGCCTTGGGCGGCAGCCCGCTTGCTGCGCCGGCGCGGGTCGGTTTCCCATGCCCCGGCCCGAGAGGGTCGCGTCACCCGCGCGTACCGCTGGCTCATGTCACGCCTCGTGGGTCGTCCGGTGTTTCGCTGGTCGTTCCTCGTCTCGATCGGGCTCTTGCTGCTCGGCGCCGTGGCGCTCGTCCCGGCCGGCGCGGTGCTCGTCAAGATGCTGCCTTACGACAACAAGAGCGAGCTCGAGATCGTCCTGAACATGCCGGAGGAGAGCTCGCTGGAACGGACCACGCAGGTGGCGCGGGAGATCGCCGCCGCGGTCCGCGACGAAAAGGAAGTCACCGACTATCAGGTGTACGCGGGGACGGCGGCTCCCTACAGCTTCAACGGCTTGATGCGACACTACTACCTGCGCCAGGGCGCGAGCATGGCGGAGGTGCAGGTGAACCTGCTCCCCAAGGACCAACGCTCGGAGCAGAGCCACGCGATCGCCCTGCGTCTGCGCCCGAAGGTCAGCGCGATCGCCGCCCGCCACGGGGCGCGCATCGCCGTGGCGGAGGTGCCGCCCGGGCCCCCCGTCTTGCAGGCGCTCGTCGCCGAAGTGTACGGCCCCGACGCGGCGACCCGCCTGCGCCTCGCCGAGACGATGCGCCGCATCTTCTCCAGCACCCCCGGCGTGGTCGACGTCGATTGGTACGTGGAATCACCGCACCCCAAGCAAACTCTGGTCGTCGACAAGGAGAAGGCCGCGCTGCACGGCATCAGCGCCGACACGATCGCAAGCACGCTCGGAGCGGCCGTGAGCGGAGCATCGGTGGGGCGACTGCACGCGCCCAACGAGCAGGAGGACGTCGAGATCGTCGCCGGATTGCCCCGCTGGCAACGCTCGCGGATGGCCGACCTGCTCTCGCTGCGCATCCCCGACGGGCGCAAGCAGGCCATGGTCCCGCTCGGCGAGCTCGTGCGCGTCGAGAGCACGCTCGAAGATCAGAGCATCTACCACAAGAACCTCTTGCCGGTCGTCTACGTCACCGGCGACGTTGCTGCGGGCGCCGAGAGCCCCGCCTACGCCATCTTCCAGATGAACGAGGCCATCGCGGCGCTCCCGGAGCCGGTCGCGATCTACGACACCCAGCAACCGCGCGACGATGCGCGGCCTTCGATCAAGTGGGACGGCGAGTGGGACATTACCCTCGAACTCTTCCGCGATCTGGGCGCGGCGCTCGCGGTGGTCTTGCTGCTCATCTACGCGCTGCTCGTGGGCTGGTTCCGCTCTTTCGCGACACCCGTCGTGGTCATGGCCGCGATCCCATTCTCGCTCGCCGGGATCCTGCCGGCTCACGCCGCGCTGGGCGCCTTCTTCACCGCCACGTCGATGATCGGCTTCATGGCCGGCGCGGGCATCGTCGTACGGAACTCGATCATCCTGGTCGACTTCACCGAAATGAAGATCCGCGAAGGCATGTCGCTCGAGCAGGCGGTGGTCGAAGCGGGCGCCATTCGCTTTCGACCGATGGTCCTCACGGCGCTCGCGGTGATCGCGGGTTCGGCGGTCATCCTCTTCGATCCGATCTTCCAGGGGCTCGCCATCTCCCTGGCTGCCGGCGAGGTCGCCTCCTTGCTCATCAGCCGGCTCGCGGTTCCCGTCCTCTACGTGATGGTGCGCAGACATCGTCCTAGCAGGGGCACCACACTGCGCGCGCTGGCGGCGTGAACGCTTTCAGTCCGCACCGACTTCGGGCGCTCGCGGAGCTCGGCGTCGAGTTCACGACGGATGCTGCCTGGAGCGGCACTGCCTACGTCGACTCGGTCACCTGCCTGCGGCGGGGTGCGGACACCGACCAGCGCCGCCGCCAACACAAAAATTGAGCCGCACTCCATGCCGTCGCTGTCCGGAGCATGCGTCCGTGCGGCGGGGCCGGAGGTCGCATGGTACGCTCGCGCTGGCGTGCCGGACGGGAGGCACTGAGTCTCCGCGCCGGCGGCGCCGCTTCGCGCATCCCGCTTTCTACGAGCAAACACCATGATCCCGGCTACTCCTCGACTCAGAGTCCGCGTTGCTATCCTCCTGCTTCCGCTTGCGTACGGCCTGACGACGGTGGCTTGCACCCTCGCAGAGTCGGACCCCCCGGGGGGAGGTGGGGCGGGTGCAACGGGCGGCTCGGGCGGTACGGGCGGCTCGGGCGGTACGGGCGGGACGGGCGGGACGAATGGAGGCACGGGTAGCGGCAAGGCGGGCACGGGCGGTACGAGCGCAGGCTCCAGCGGTGCCGGCAGTGGCGGTACGAGCGCCGGCACCGCCGGCGCGGGCACCGGCGGCATGAGTGCGGGTGGTGCCGGCGGCACGATGGCAGGCAGGGGCGGGGTCGGCAGCGGCGGCGCGAGTGCGGGCAGAGGAGGCGCCGGTACCGGCGGCACGAGCGCGGGCGCGGCGGGCGCCGGCAGCGGCGGCGTGAACGCGGGCACGGGCGGCGGCGGCGCTGGTGGCAACGGCGGTACGGGATCCGGCTCAGGTCCGGTGTTTCACCTCTTCATGTTGATGGGGCAGTCCAACATGGCTGGCGTCGCCACGAGAGAGGCCGGTGACAGGAACTCCGACGAGCGCATCAAGGTATTCGGCGGCTGCGGCAAGACGGCGGGGCAGTGGAACACCGTCACCGACCCCCCGCTCAATGAGTGTCCCGGTGAAAAAGGCTGGAACCTTTCCGACGCCGTCGATCCCGGAATCTGGTTTGCGAAGACGCTGCTCGAGGCGCTGCCCGAGGGCGACACGATTGGTCTGATCGGCACCGCCGAAAGCGGCGAATCCATCAACACCTTCATCTCCGGCGGCTCTCATCATCAGATGATTCTGAACAAGATTGCCGGAGCGAAGACGGCGGCCAACGCTCGATTCGCCGGGATCATCTTCCACCAGGGTGAATCCGACAGCGGCCAGAGCTCGTGGCCGGGCAAGGTCGTGCAGCTGTACGGCGAAGTGAAAGAAGCCTTCGGGGTGGACTACGATGTGCCGTTCATTCTCGGCGAGCTTCCCGCGGGCGGGTGCTGTTCCGGACACAATTCGCTCGTCCATCAGGCGGCCGACATGCTGCCCATGGGTGACTGGGTATCCCAAGACGGCACTGCCGTCATGGATGAGTACCACTTCAATCACGCGTCGGTCGTGCTCATGGGGCAGCGCTACGGCGAGGCCATGATCGAAGCGCTCGGGTGGTAGCGATAGCGGCTCGTCAGAACTTCGCGCCGCGCGCAGTCTTCGCGATCAAGCGGACGCCCTTCGCTTCTTCGTTGCGCGCGGCGTAGGCCCTCAGCACCTCTTGCTTGAAGAGCTTCAGGAAGCCGGCTGCGTCGGTTCCGGCCGCCTTCGCCAGCGTCGCCTTCACTGCGGCCTTGGCGACGACGGGGCGGTTGTTGTAGGTCTCGTGATAGATCGCGCGGAGCCAGTTGTCGGCGCGATAGCGGGCCTCGAACGTGGCGTAGCCGGCCTGGCCGAGCCAGCTCCGCGCGAGGCGTAGCTGCTTTTCGAGGTGCTCGATCGCGAGCTTCACTTCGACTGCGATGATCTCGGCGTCGAACCCCGCCTTCCAGAAGCGCTCCGCCCATGGATTCCAGCGCAGTTTCGCGGATTTCTCCGCTCCGCGGATGGCAGGCACCCGCTCGCCCTTGAACACGTAGTGTCGTGTGGCATCGACCTCGATCCCATAGCGAGCGAAGGCCGGCGCCGCGCGCTCGATCCAGTGCTGGAGCTCTCCGTAGCGCAGCGTCCACTGCATGAAGCCGATGCTCACCACCGCGCTGTCCCAGGTGTTGAGCGCGGTGATCGCGCCCCCGGTTTCGACCTCGGCGATTCTTTGAAAGAGGTCGATCTGTTCGTCCGTGATCGAGATGCGCGACTGGCTTCTCAGGGCGATCAGCGTCTTGTCGAGACGCTGGCCCGTGTACGCCTTCATGCCGATGCCGTTGGCGTGTGCGACGACCTTTCCGACCGCGCCGCTGCCGCCGGTCGTGATCGTGGCGCGCGGCACCGGGGCAGGTACGGGGGGCGAGCTCGGTGGCGCCGGGGGCGGCGGTGGAACCGAGAGGCCCCCGCCGGAGCGCAGCAACGCCCAGAGCTTGTCCCACGAGAACCAGCCGCGGCTCGCCCCCGGATCCCAGCCGGCACTCAGATTGTCGAGGGAACGCCCGCCGATCTTGCCCTGCGCGTACGGCGCCGGATTCACGTCCTCGTGACCGAGCAGCGAGCGGCTCGGAAAGCGCTCGAGCTTGAGACCGTGGCGCCGTTCGATGTCCAGGATCAGCGCCGCGAGCGAGCGGTACTGAGCCTCGGTGTACGAGCCGCCCTGCTCGCTCTGCAAAAGCTCGATGCCGACGTGTTGAGCGTTCGGGCCGCGACCCGAGAGCGGGAGATCGAGCGGAGAACGAGCGACGGCGCCCCAGGTCTTCTGCCACCACGGCGGTGGTCCCTTCTCCTTCAAGTACTGGCGAGCTGCGGCACCGAGCCCCGCGTGCCAGGCAACCCTGTCCTCGCTGCACGTGCACACGACGAGTCCCTGGTAGTCGATGACGTAGTGGGCGAAGCCGTCGTTCTTCGCGTAGATGGCGAGCGCGCAATCGAGCGCGGTGCTGCACTTCCCCGCCCACTGACCCTTCCCGCGCCTCGCCATCGCGGCCGGGCCGCTGCCCGTCGTGTGGACGATCACGCCGTACACCGGGTGCTTGCGCTTTCCGCCCTGAGTTCGCAGCCCGAAACGCGAGACCTGGGCGAGGGGACTCACGACCGGGCTGCTCGTTCCCGGAGCGCGAGGCCCGTTCTCGTCCTCGAACTGCTCGAGTTCGTCCTCGAACTGCTCGAGTTCGTCCTCGAATTCGCCCTCATCGAGCTCGAATCCGCCTTCCGCGGCGTTCTCCGCCTCGTAGCCTTCGTTGAGCTCGTGCGACGGCTGCGCGGTCAGGTGCCGGGAGAGCTCGGCGAACACGCCGCGCGCCCACGCCTGCGCGGCGCCTTTGGCATAGTGAACGCCGTCCCTGCCTTCGTAGCGCGGAGTGTGAGGTACGGAGTCCACGAAGGCGGCGAGCTGCCCGACGCCCGCCCTGACGATGCCGTTGAAGCGCGCGAGCGCCGCCTCCGTGTCCCGCCGCTCGCGCGGCGGACCGATCCAGACGACGTGCGCGTTCGGCGCGAGGCGTTTGACGAGATGAACGGCGCGGCCGATCCACGCGCTGGTCCCGCGGGCCGACGGATAGCCGCGCATGTTCGCGCCGAGTCCGATCAGGACGATCTCGGGTCGGTGTTCGCGCAGGAGCTCAGGCAGGCGCGGCAACCAGAAATTGACGGCGCTCCCGATCTTCGCGCGACGCACGACGCTCGCGCCGCTCGCCTGGAGCAAGCGCTCGAGCTCGCGGCCGAACGCGCCGTAGGTATGCGAGTCTCCGACGAGGAGAACCCGCGTGCCCGAGCGAAGCGCGAGCCCCGGATCGGACGCCTCGAGGGCGAGAGCCCCACAGGTAGAGCAGTTCAGTCCCACTTGTCCTCCGGAATTCGCTGGAAGAGCTCGAGCAGCTTGGTCTCGCGCGGCGCCCAGAACGCGCCGTTCGGCCGGTTGATGGTGAGCTGGTAGAGCTGCGTGGCGTCGTACGCGTCGAACTCGACCGCCGGGAAGGACGAAAAGCGCAGCTTGAGCCGCCGGTTGTTGTTTGCCGAGCTCCAGTCCTTCGCCCAGCGGTAGGCCTTCTTCGCCGCGGCACCGACGTTGCCGAAATCGTCGAGCAGCCGCGGGTGGTTTTCGAGCCGTGCGTCCCAGCGCGTGCCTTCCGGCAGCGGACGGGGCTCGTGCATTCGCAAGTACTTCAGACGCTGATCGAGGTTCATCGCGATCCAGTCGCTCACGCCGGCGCCGAGCCCGGGTCTGCCGTCGGGAGCCTTCTCGTCACCGGCCAGCCGATCCTTCACGGCGCCGCGGTTCGCGTCGAGCGTGGGACGAACGTGGTCGGTGCCCGCGTGGGAGCGCTGATGCTGAGCGTGGTAGTGGAGCTGCTTGAACGCGGCGCTCACGGCGGCGCGGACGGCACGCAGATTGGCATCGGGAGCCGTGTTCATTCCGAGCAGCCCGCGCAGGCGCCGCAGCGCCTCGGCTCCGAGCTCGTGCGGGGTCACCAGGTGACCGTCCCCGAAGGCCCGCCACTTCTGGGCGAAGCCGTTCGTCACCGTCAGGCCGAGCCGGCCGTCGATGTCGTGCATGACCTTCGCGGCCATGCCGCCCTGCTGCCCGAGGCGATCGCGCGGCGTGCGCATGTGGCCGGCCGAGAAGGCGTCGGTCAAGTAGTGGAGCGCGAACGCGAGCTGCGCGATCGCGTCCGCGGGGATCGGGTGCGGGGAGCGTTTCGCGAGGATGTGGTCGTGGACGGCGAGGAGGGCGGCGCGCGCGTCGCGTTCGAAGGTGTTCCAGTTGCGCGGGTAGAAGTGCTCGCCGTTGTCGAGCGCCAGCGAGAAGAAGCGCCCGTTCGTGATCACGTCCTGGAAAAAGCGGTCGTCGTACCTGCGAGTAGGCGCGAGCAGTCGCGTCTTCGAGGCCAAGTCGAGCCACGGAGCCTGGGGGATGATCTGGTGACTCTTCAGCGTGTCGGGCAGCCACAGCGTCTGCGCGAGCACGTGGAGCTCGGAGAACCCGCTCGGCCCACGGAGCTTTCGCAGGAGCTCGACCTCGCGCAACAGCGCCGCCGCCCAGCCCGGGCGTGAGCTCGACTTGAGCTTCGCGCGCTGGGCGTCGTAGCGCCCCGCGTTCTCGAGGGCGCGGGGCTGGCGCAGGGCTTCGAGCGCCTCCAGGCTGCCCGGTCGATACCACTCTTCCTCGCGGTGCGGGAAAGGTCCGAGTTGGCTCAAGAACTCCCAGGCGTACGGATCGAACGCGCCGTAGCCCAGCATGGTGCCCGTCGGCATGACGCCGAGCGCGAAGGCCTTCGGCTGCTTGAGCGCGATGAACGAGGGGACGAGATCGCCCGCGAGGAAGATGATCTGGCCGAGGTTCACGGCCAGCGCTTCGCCCGAGGCGAGCGCGGCGCGCAGCGTCTCGGCGGTCCAGCGCTCTCCGGGGCGCCGGAACACGGGGTCCGGCGCGATCCAGTGCCAGCGCGCCCGCGGCGAGAGCCGCTGTCCGGCATACGGCGACGCCGCGCTGCCGAGTGGAACGGTCTGGGGTACGTGGATCCTCCACTCGGCGATCGGCTTAGCGGGTTCGGCCGCCTTCGAGGCCGTGGCGGGCAGGGTGCCCGTGTCGATGAAAGCGCCTCCGTCGACGAGACCGCCGAGCGCCCACGTGTCCACCATGGCCTGGATGCCGAGGTCGGCCGAGGTGCCGAGGGACGCGTGCTCGTAGGTGTCGAAGGCGTCGAACGTTCGCGGCGGCCGCCCCGCCGAGAAAGCCGGCAGCGCTCCGCGGGCGTGACGTTCGCCGAAGTCCTCGAGTTCGCTCGCGTCGCCTGCTTCGTGGAGGGCTTCGTCTTCGCCGAAATCCTCCGCTTCGGAGAAGTCTTCGTCCTCCGCGAAGACCTCGAACTCACCCGACTGCTCGAACTCGCCGAACTCTTCGGCTCCGGCGAACTCCTCGGCTCCGCCGCGAACGTGGCGGGCTCTTGCGCTGCACTTTCGACAGGACACGCGCGTTCTCCTCGAGTTCAGCGGCGCGCCATGCTCTCGATGCGCTCGCGCATCAGCACCGAAGGCAGCCTGGCGTCGATGCGGTCGGTCACCGAAGCGGCGCTCAAGTCGACGCCGGTCACGGCGTGGTACGCGTGGATGTAGCCCTGAATGTCGGATCGGAAGCTGCGCGCCCAGTTCGCCGCGACGGTCGTGAGCTCGGTGTCGGTCCACGGATGGAAACGGATCGAGAGCAGGAGCCGCTCGCCCATCGTCGCGAGGTTGTGCAAGTGGAGGATGCTGGGTCCGTTCACTCCGAGCAGCGCTCGCGCCGACTCCAGCCGTTCCATCCACGTTTCGGGGTAGATCGCGGACGGGCGCGACGAAAAGAAGTCGCGCATCTCCCGGCGTGCGAGGATCCACTGCTGCATCAACATCTCGCCGCGCGCGACCCAGGGCAGGTCGCCGTATTGATTGCTTCCGCCTTCGCCGAGCGCGATGTTGACTTCTTTCAGCGCGTTCAGCACCGGGAACGCGTCCGCGCGCACGGTGGTCACGTCGTCCTGCTGATAGAAGCGAGACGCCTGCTGCAGGAGCCGGTGGAAGCCCCCGAGGAAGTTCGAGCGCACGTCCATCGGTCGGATGTCGCCGACCGCCTTGCCGACCAGCCGGAGGCCGTAGTGGTGCTCGTACTCGTAGGCACGCCGAACGATGGACAGACGGTGCTGCTCGTCCTGGATGTAGCCCCAGAGCAGGTTGTTGAGCGGGCGCAACGGATCGAGCTCGAGCTGGGCGAAGAGCGGACGTTCGCGCGGCCCACGGCGGTTCTGGAAACGCAGGCTGATCGCCGCGAGCACCTGCACGAGCATCGCCTCCTCGTGCCAGTACGACCAGATGAGCTCGATCAGCGCGGGGCGGCGCGCGCGCTCGTCGAGGATGTAGGCGCAGAGGCTCGCCTGAAAGTCGTCGTCGCTCTCGCGCTCGTCGCGCTCGAACGGCCTGCGTTCCTCGTCGCGATCGCGGTCGCGTTCGCGATCACGGTCGCGATCACGCCCGTCGTCGTCGTAGTCGCGGCGATCGCCGTCCTTGTGGTGATGGTCGCGCCGCCGGCAGTCGTCGAACTTGGCGCGCAGGAGGTCGAGATAAGGAATCGTGCCGTCCCTGCCCACGTAGGAGTTCCACGCGTCTTCGAGATCGGCCGCCGACACCGCGCGTTCGAGGTGCAGGCTCGCTTCCTTCGCCATGCGCTCCCACACGTCGTCGTCGCCGTCGCGGCCGGAGAAGCCCCCCGTCCCCGAGCTGAAGTTCGAGCGGCCGTCCCCGAGCACTCCGGTCCTCACCCGCAGGAACGCGTCGGTCGCGCCCTTCAAAAGCTCGTAGGTTCCGACGCGGGTGAAGGGGACTCGACCGCGCTCGCGCAGGCGCCGGATCTCCTCCCGGTCCTTGCCGCAGACTCGATCGATGTAGCGCTCGAACTCCGGGAAGGAGACGCGTTTCGATGCGTTGCGGATCACTTCCCAGAACGCCACCTCGTCGGTCAGCGGGACTTCGCCGCGCTGGAGGCTCACGGGTACGACGCGTCCCGGGAGCGGGATGCGCTGGCCAATGGGCAACTGTTCCTTGTTGGGATCATCCGACATGGTTCTCTCCTTGGGGTCTCGTCGTCGTGAAGCGCGTGAGGCCGCTTCGCTCCAGCGCCCAGCGGCGCAACAGGTCATCCAGCATGCGTGTCTCGGTTTCGGCGGGCAGGACGCCGTCGGCGCGTGCCTGCCCGAGCGTCGCGATCGCGAGCAGCGGCCTGGCCGTCTTGAGCGGCGCGCCGAACGTCGCGCGCAGCGTTTCCGGGCCGCGCGCCGGCGCCCTCAGGTGCTCGCCGAAGGTCCGCCCGAGGGACGTGAAGCGAAGGCCGGCCAGGATGTCCGCCACGGCCGGGATCTCGCGGACGCGGCCGGACAGCTTGGCCTGCAACGCGGCGGGCGCTTGCTCGAGCGGGTAGAGCCGCCGCCAGGTCTCGATGAGCCGGCCCCACTGCGGGTCGGGAAACAGTCGCGCGCCGAGCTCCGCCGAGAGCAGCGTTCTGAGGTAGGGCGTCGGATGGACGTCGTGGTCGTTCGTGCGAAAAACGAACGCCTGAGGCAGGGTCACGACCGCGAGCAGGCCGACCGTCGCGGAGATCCCCAGGCAACCGATCGCCCAGAAGTCCGCGAGGATCTCCGACGCCCAGAACGCCCACGGGCCGCGCAGGCGGGCACCCGAAAGCACCTGTCGCACGGGTTCGAGCAGCCCGAGCAACGCGATGCCCTGATGCCCGACTTCGTGAGCGAGCGAAGACGCCACCCCGCTGCCGATCATCCGCTCGCGCGGCAACCGGACGAGCGCGAGCGGGGTCTGCTCTCCGTCGGAAAAGCGCGTGCGCGCCCGCCGAATCGCGGCGCCGCGCCCGCGATCGAGGTAACAGGCGAGCGGCGGGCGAGCGCTGGGCTCGACGCCGGCAGCAAGCATGTCCTCGGCGAGCGCGTCGAGACCGGCCAGCCACACCCCCACCGGCTGCTCGCTGCGCTGCGTGACGACGTCCGCAAAGACATCGAAGCGATCCAGGAACAGGTTGAAACGCAGCCTGAGCAAGGAGAACCGCTCCTGCGCGGCTCGCGGCGGGGGACAGCGCTCGATCCAGCGCAGGAAACGCTCGATCGCAGGCAACAGCCCGGCGATCGAGTCGGCGACGTGCCGTTCGAGCTCGCGCATGGCCTGCGTCGACGGAGCCGCCGCGGGCACCATCGTTTCCGCGAGGGAGAACGGCTGCACCCGTCGAAGACGGGCGCGAAGCGCGAGAGCCTCGCTGCGAATGAGCGCGCATGGCGAGAGCCCTTCCACTCCTCATGCCCCGAACAGAATGATGCGGTTTCCGCGACGCACCCAGCGACCGCTCTGCGCGCCGCCGTAACCCTGGCCGTAGCCGCCGTAGCCGCGCCCGTGCCTGCCCTGGCCCCGGCCGTAGCCGCCGTAGCCGCGGCCGTAGCCGCCGTAGCCGTACTCGTCCTCGCTCTCGGCCTCCTCTTCGTCCTCGTATCCGAATTCGTCCTCGGCGGAGAACTCGAGCTCCTTGGCGCCTCCCGTCGTGTCTCCCGTTACGGCAGGCGTGGGTTCTTGTCCCGGCGCGGGCGGGTTCGTGGCTCCGCATTCCGGGCACGCGGGACACGGCGGACAGCCGGGACCGCCCATTTCGCCCGGCGCAAGGGCGCCGCCGGCCTGACCCGCAGGTGCCCCGAGCGCTCCGCCGTACGAACCGGCTGGTGCCGCGAGCGGATTGCCGTAGGCATCGAGCGGGACGCCGCCGGGGAATCCCTGCGAGGGATCGTAGTTCGGGTCGAGTCGTGGATCGTAGCCGCCTGCCCACGAGGCGAGCATGGGACGCCCGACCCAGTGTCGATTGCGGTGCGGCCGATTCCAGCCGCGACGGCGGCGCAAGATTCCGGGCGCATAGCGACGAAGCGCCCAGCGCAGCGCGGCTCTCGCCTGCGTGCGAGGATCGCGCGCCGGACGCCGCAACGCACGGCGCGTCGCGGCGTTGGCGACTTTGACGTAGCGGCGCGCGAGCTCGAGCTCCTGATCCTCTTCGGACATGCCCTCGAGCTCCAGACCGAACGCCTTGAGCGCCCCGTCGAGCCCGCCTTTCGCGAGAGCGCCGCCCACCGGCCCGCCGATCGCGGTAGCCACCATGGGGAGCGCCTGCTTGGCGAGTCCCTTGAGCAGAGAACCGATGCTGTTCCCGGTGGTGGACTTGACGTGCCGGCTCACGGCCGAAGCGGCCTTGCGAATGAAATCTCCGAGAAAGTCTTCGAGCTCCGCCTCGTTTCCGACCGACAGGAGCTCCGCGGCCGCTTCGAGCTCTTCCGCTTCGGTGAGCTCGGACTCGTCTTCCTCTTCGTCTTCGCCCTCCATCTCCAGTTGCTCGTATTGCTCGTTCGATTCCAGAGCGGAAAGATCGTGCATGGCTCTCCTCGTCGATGCGACGGCTCGAGCCCGCTGCAGACGTCATGCCAGGCGCCGCGCGCGATAAAACCCTGCCGCGCGAAGCGCGGTTCGGATCTGCGTTCGCATTGGGCAGGCTTCGCCGAAGCAAGCTTCGCCGAACGAGAGACGGCATGCGGCGCTCCTCATGACGAACATTTGTGCAGGTCCCTCAACAACTTCACAGGGTGCGCAGGCGCCGCAGATCTGCCGCACATTGCCCGTTCCGGATGCTCGCGGCTTTCGGCTAAGGTGGGTGCGACAGCGCGATGGCCGGGGCAGCGATCGAAGTGCGGCCGGTATTTTTCGCCGGGGCCGGGGCTAGAGCCACGCTCGAGTCCGCGCTCGCGCGCGTCGACCTGAGCGCCGGCGAGTCGGGTTCGGAGGTGGTGTTTTTCGATCGCTACGAGCCGGAGCTCGCGGGTCTCATGGCGAGCGGAAGCGCGCTCGCGGTGGCGC